>JASFHJ010000009.1:0-14238 GCA_050123255.1 Dehalococcoidia bacterium | reverse complement strand
GGACCGCCAACTGCTATTCCAGAACAGAGAAGTCAATCCTCAGTCAATAGAAGACTATATCGCGATCGGTGGTTTTTCAGCTCTGGTAAAAACAATCGAGGCTTTGACGCCGGAGGAAATAATCCGGGAGATAAAGGTATCCGGTTTGAGGGGGCGGGGCGGCGGCGGTTTTCCTACCTGGCGTAAATGGACGGAATGTCGGGAAGCCTCTGGCGATGAAAAATATGTTATCTGCAATGCCGATGAAGGTGACCCGGGTGCCTATATGGACCGCTGTGTACTGGAAGGAAATCCTTATCTGCTCCTGGAAGGAATGCTTATTGGCGCCTACGCCATCGGTGCTTCCAAAGGATATATATATGTACGTAATGAATATCCTCTGGCCGTAAAGCACGCGCGAAATGCCGTGCAGCAGGCAAGGAGATTCGGCCTGCTGGGTGAAAATATCCTGGGGTCTTCATTTTCATTCGATATTGATGTCGCCAGAGGCGGGGGTGCCTTCGTTTGTGGCGAATCAACGGCACTTATGGCCTCGCTAGAGGGTAACGTAGGAGAACCGCACCCAAAGGATGTACATACGGTTATTGATGGCCTCTGGCACAAGCCGACGACCCTTAACAATGTAGAAACCTGGGCTAATGTCCCCTCGATAATACTCAATGGTGCCCGCTGGTTTAATTCTAAAGGAACCAAAGGAAGTAAAGGTACAAAAATACTGGCTCTCACCGGACGTATTAAGAATACGGGACTCGTCGAAGTTGCTATGGGTACAACGATAAGGCATATCGTCTACGATATCGGCGGCGGGGCGACAAACGGAAAAGCCATTAAAGCTGTCCAGACCGGAGGTCCTTCCGGCGGCTGCCTATCCGTCGATAAATTCGATTTGCCGGTGGACTTCGACATGCTTTACGAGGCAGGTTCCATGGTAGGCTCCGGCGGCATGGTTGTAATGGACGAGAGTTCCTGCATGGTGGATGTGGCTAAATACTTCCTGACCTTTTTACAGGATGAATCGTGCGGCAAGTGTGTCCCCTGTCGTCTGGGAATCGACCGTATGCTTGAGATTGTAACTGACATGACCGAAGGTCGCGGTACACTCGAACAACTCGACCTTCTTGAGGATCTGGCTGATACGGTTACTCAAACGGCGCTCTGTGGGCTGGGAAAGACAGCGGCCAATCCAGTGCTCTCCACACTACGTTATTTCCTCGATGAATATAAAGCACATATCAAAGAAAAAAAATGTCCTGCCGGCGTCTGCAAAGCACTCATTGAATATTCTATCGACCCGGAAAAGTGTACCGGATGTGGGATCTGTAAGAGGGCCTGCATACACGGCGCAATAAGTGGTGAGGAAAAAGAAGTACATATAATCAATCCTGATTTATGCCAGAAATGCGGCATATGTATGAGTGAATGTAAGTTCGAAGCAATCGAGGTAAGTTAAGGGGTGAAACATGTTGCATTATGTAAACATTAATATCAATGGCGCTAATATCAAGGCCCCAAAGGGCTCAAGCGTACTTGACGTGGCGATAGAATATGGCATCTGCATCCCTCATCTCTGTCATGTGCCGGGGCTTTCGGATATCGGGGCATGCCGGCTCTGCATAGTCGAGAACGTTACCAATGGTCGTGCGACGGTAACTACCTCCTGTACGCTGAAAGTTCAGGAAGGTATGGTAATAAGGACCAACACAGACAGGATCAAAAGGCTTCGTCATAATATTGCCGAGTTGCTTGTTGCCGAAGCCCCGAATTCTCGCGCTATCCAGGATATTGCCGTCCGTTGTGGAGTCAAGGAAGTGCGTTATCCTTTCAGAAATAATAACTGTGTTTTATGTGGGCGCTGCGTCAGAGCCTGCTCGGAAATATGGCACGCCAATGCGCTCGGCTTTATCGGACGGGGTAAAGAACGTCATGTAGAACGCCCCCTCAACATGCGTGAAGAATACTGCAAAGGATGCGATTATTGCATTCAACTCTGCCCAATGACTATCCCACCTTGTGACGGTCCTATGAAGCCCGGAGAAGAATATCTCTGCGGGAAATGCGAATCACAACTGATGATTACAGAAGATATTCCGGATAGCTGTGTGTGGTGCCAGCTGGGTGAAGGCTTTAATTGCGGACGTTATGCCGGATTGAAGACAGTGAGATAAAGGCCCAACTTTTAAACAACCGGCATTATCTGGAAGATGTACCAGTCGAAAGAGACCGAAAATGATTCAGTCAATAGAATCGGGCTCAGAAAGAATTATAATCTCCATCCTGAAAATATTAAGCGAGAATTCCAAGCCTCTTGGCGCAACAACTATCGCACGCAGATTAAAGTATGACGGTGTTTCATTAGGTGAGCGGGGAGTCAGGTATCACCTGAAAATATCCGACTTACGTGGTTACACTCAACTAATAGGCCGGGAAGGCAGAATTATTACTTCGGAGGGGCGGCAGGAAATCAAGGAAGCGTTCGCTACACAGCAATTGGGCTTCGTGCGAGAGAGGTTAAAAGCACTGGCATTTCAGACAACCTTCGATCCCGAAAAACGCACTGGTAAATTACCAATAAACACATCGCTTATTAAAAAAAGCGAGTTCAAAAGGGCAATTTCAGCCATGGAGGCTGCCTTTAAGGCAGGTATCTGCGTCAGTAACCTGGTGAGTATAGCACAAGAAGGAGATAAGCTCGGTTCAGTAGTAATTCCAGATGGTCATATCGGTTTAGCAACAGTTTGCAGCGTTGTCATAAACGGCGTGCTTCTACGGGGAGGAGTTTCATGCAATTATAGATTTGGCGGCGTACTTCAAATCAGAAACTCCAGACCGAAACGCTTTATCGGTATAATCGAGTATTCGGGAACATCTCTTGACCCTTCCGAACAATTCATTCGAGCTAAAATGACCAGCGTAAATGAAGCTATAAAAACCGGGAGCGGTAAGATATTGGGAGTCTTTCGTACGATACCAGCACTGGCTAAAGAAGTAGCCGAGAACAAGATGGCATTGTTGCGGGAGGCTGGTATCAGTGGTGTTTACACACTCGGAAATATCGGCGAACCGCTTTACGAGACTCCGGTTGAGCCGAATAGAATCGGCATGGTGCAACTCAGCGGACTTAATCCGACAGCGGCAGCATGTGAGGCTGGGATTGAAATCGAGAGTGTTGCTGAAAGCGGACTTATTAATTACGAAGAGTTACAAAACTTTAAGCAAATCTTATTCTGAGTAACAGAATTCCAGTTATTTAGATATTTGCGTTTTATCATCGTACTGGAGACGGGGGAGAGTCGAACTCCCCGTCCAAAAGAAGCCACCCAGAATATACTACAGGCTTATTCAGCTCTTTTATCTTATCCGACTCACCTCAACTGACCGAGTTAAGCCGGACCAGCCGGTATTTCTTACACCTCCCTCACCGGCATCGGGGAGATGGCACCCCGACTTTTCAGCACCCAATCCCAACCCGTCAGGGCGAGGCCGGGTTGGATGGCAACCTAGCTTTTAGGCTGCAACCATTTCTGGTTCGGCATTTGTTGTTTGCCACCGGTTTAATGAGGTTGATGGCACCTCAGCCTGCAATCCTGTAGCGTACTTCCCCTGTCGAACCCGCGCGTCCCCACAAATACCTATCTAAATTTTACCGGCTTTTCGATGTCCTGGCAAGCTCCCTGTCAATCTCACGGCGGGTAATCGCTTCCCGCTTGTCGTACAGCTTTTTCCCCCTCGCCAGGGCAATTTCAACTTTCGCTACATGCCCCTTTAAGTATAGCTTTGTCGGCACAATTGTCAGCCCTTTTTCGGCAATCTGGCTGGTCAGGTTCTTTATCTCTTTCTTGTGCAGCAGCAGCTTACGAGGTCTCGTGGGCTCATGCCCCATATAACTGCTGGCATCATAGCGGGCGATATGCACGTTATTCAGCCATAGTTCACCGTTTTCCGCCCTCACGTAGCCGTCACCCAGACTTACCCGCCCGGCCCTGATTGACTTGATTTCGGAACCGGTAAGAACCAGGCCGGCTTCATAACTATCACCGACGTGATAATTATGATAGGCTTTTCTATTGGTGGCAATGGTTTTCCCAGACATGATAACTGAATTGTACCATACCCCATTTGTTTGCCCAAGAGATTCCTTATATTTCAAAGGAGTGTTGTTTCGTGTAGAAGATGGCGAACCACCGGTCAAGGCTACTCAACGGTAACCGTTTTCGCCAGGTTCCGGGGAAAATCGATGGGGCAGCCCCGCTTCCGGGCAACGTAATAGGCAATCAACTGGAGAACGACGGTGTTGACTACCGGCGAGAAAAGAGGGTCTGATTTCGGTACGTAGATAACCGAATCAGCCAAGGCTTTGATATCTTCATCGCCCTCTTCAACCAGGGCTAACAGCGGCGATTTCCTGGCTTTGATTTCCTTGATATTGGTCTGGACGGCTTCATAAGTTTCATCGTGAGTAACCACGGCTACCACCGGGGTGCCTTCTCCCAACAGGGCGAAAGGTCCGTGTTTCAATTCACCGGCGGCGTAACCCTCGGCGTGAACGTAGGAGACCTCTTTCAGCTTGAGCGCCCCCTCCAGAGCAACCGGGTAGTTGATTCCCCGCCCGATGAAGAAAGCGTTATCGTATACCGCCAGTTTTTCCGCTTCTTTCATGATGGTTTCCTGGTTATCGAGCACCTGCTGGACTTTGACCGGCAGTTGCCGGAGTTCCATGATAAGTTCGTCCAGTTTCCGGATATCTATCCGGGAATACGGTACTGCCAGCCAGTACAGCGCGATAATCTGCGCCAGGTGAGTCTTGGTGGCGGCGACACTGATTTCCGGTCCGGCATGAGTGTAGACGGTCTGGTCAGCCAGGCGACTGGCGGTGCTGCCGACGACATTGGTAATGGCGATTACCTGAGTACCCACACCTTTCAGGCGACGGATAGCCTTGAAAGCGTCGGTGGTCTCGCCGGACTGGGTGATAACGATAGCTTTGCTGTTGGGCTGTACCTGCCCCGTGTAATTAAATTCGTGCGCGTACTCTACCCTCACCGGTGTCTTCACCAGTTCTTCGATGATGTATTTACCCAGCAGCCCGGCATGATAGGAAGTTCCGGAAGCCAGTATCAGGATGTTTTCCGGAACGTCGGTACCTTCCATCGCTAAATCGGCGGAGGATGCCATCGTGGACATGTAGTCTGCCAGCGTCTCTCTTATTACCTTCGGCTGCTCGTGGATTTCCTTGAGCATGAAGTGTTCGTAGCCGCCTTTCTGCGCATCCTCGACGTTCCAGGTTATCTTGTGCTCTTTACGGTCGACTTCCTCCCCGTTGTTTTTAATCTTTACGTCATTATCGGAAATTACTGCGATATCGTCGTCTTCCAGGTAAATAACCCGGCTGGTATAATCGAGGATGGCGGGAACGTCAGAAGCTATAAAATTCTCCCCGTCTCCCAGCCCTATTATCAAAGGGCTGTCTTTCCGGGCAGCTATAATTTCGGATTCACCGGCCATCAGGGCAATCATGGTTGAAGAACCCTCAATATCCTGAAAGGCGCGTTCCACTGCTTTCAGGAAATCGCCTTCGTAATACTTCTCAATCAGATGGGGTATGACCTCGGTATCCGTCTCCGACACCAGAGTATGTCCCTCGGCGGCCAACTGCTCGCGCAGATGCCGGAAGTTAGTGATGGTGCCGTTATGCACTACGGCTATCCTGCTGTGGCAGTCGTAATGAGGATGGGCATTAGTTTTCGAGGGCTCGCCGTGGGTTGCCCAGCGCGTGTGCCCGATACCGGCCGTACCGGCCAGCGATGAAAGACTGTCTGACAGCGCTTTTACCCTGCCGAGGTCCTTGTATACCTCCAGGTTCTTATCGCCGTCAGCTAAAGCAATGCCGCAGGAATCATACCCGCGATACTCCAGCTTACTCAGCCCCTTCAGAAGAACTGGCTGAGCTTTCCTGGAGCCGATATAACCGATAATACCACACATAGATTTATGTTCCCTAGTAAACCAGGCTGCGGTCGGGCAGCCTGCCGCTGATTATCTTCATCATCTGTATCTGTGTGTAATTCCCGATGATGACACCCGGCTGGGTAACGACACCCGCACCGATGGCGCAGTCCTCGCCGATCATGGCGCCGACATTCGCCTGCGGTATTTCATCGTTTATCCTGACCTCGCTCTGACCGCTGGCGGCGGTAAAACGCCCCTTGATAACGCATCCTTTATCGATTACGGAGTCATTAATCAGAGAGCCGGCGCCGATGCTTACGTCGTCGCCGATAACGCTGTTCCTTATCTCGGTAAACGACGAGACAACCACATTATCGCCGATACTGGTCGCCGGCATAATCGTGACGTTGGGCCCGATTTCACAACCTTTGCCGATGACCGCCGGACCTTGGATATAAGAACCGGAATGTATTACCGTATCCTCTCCCACGGTTACCTGCCCCTTTAGAGCTACTCCGTCTTCAATCGTGCCGCCCGTCCTGGCTTCCATTCGCTGTAGAATGGCACCGTTCAGGCTTAATATATCCCAGGGATAGACCACATCGAGCCAGGTCTCCGAGGTTTCCATGGCGTTGACGGCTTTACCCCGGGCTATCATCTCATTCAACACGTCCGGGATATCGAGTATGGACTGCGTATATTTGAATACTTCCCGGGTAAAAGCGTAAATCCCGGTGTTAATCAGATTACCGCCGGCTTCCTTGGGCTTTTCGATGATGTCCGTTACCCTGTCGTCACGCAGATTCACCACGCCGTACCTGACCGGATTACTCACCCTTTTCACCAGTACCGCTTCCGGCCCGGTCTGGACGAATTCAGCGATGGTGGAAGGTTCGATCAAATTGTCACCGGATATTACCAGGAACTCATCCTCGGCTACTTCTTCAGCCTGCGCCAGAGCATGGGCCGTTCCCAACTGGGAATCCTGATTGATGTAGGTCAATTCCACCCCGAAATCCTCCCCGGAACCCATGTAGTCGAATACCTGCTCCTTGCGGTAACCGATGATAAGGACGATATTACGGATACCGTTAGCGGCTAACGATTCCACGACATACTGGAGTATCGGCTTATCCGCGATAAAAAGCATAGCTTTGGGTCGCGTTACCGTAAACGGTCTCAGTCGTTGTCCCTCACCTGCTGCCAGGATTACTGCCTGTTTCATAGCCACACCTCAAAATATCATTGAATCAGGGGCGATAGCCCCGCTGACCACAGCCCCCGGCCCTATGAAAGAATTATTCCCGATTATGCAACCGACATTGATGGAAGCGTTGATGCCGGTTTCCACATTATCGCCGATGATAGCCCCCAGCTTACGCCGCCCGGTATCCATGCCGCTTACGAAAACGTTTTTCTTATCCAGCCTCAGATTGGCTATCTTGGTACCGGCGCCGAGATTGCAGCCCTCGCCGATAACGCTGTCACCGACATAATTATGATGGGGTATCTTGGTTCCGTTCATGATTATGGAATTCTTAACCTCGACGGCGGCCCCGATATGACAGCCGTCGCCGATAGAGGTAGAGGGACGGATATAACAATTGGGCCCGATTTCACAGTTATCCCCGATGATAACCGGCCCGTTGATATAAACGCCGCTGCGAACCACCGTTCCTTTACCGATAACCACCGCATCGTTGAGAGTAACATTATTTTCTACGGTTCCCTGATTATCAGGTTCGATACTCGCCAGTAAAGATTCGTTTGCCGCGAGTAGATTCCAGGGATAGCTGAGATCCGTCCATTCTTTGATGACCTGGCACTCCATCTCCTTGCCGGCTTCGATCAGTAGTTGAATGGAGTCCGTGATTTCGTACTCGCCCCGCGGCGATTTCTCCGTACGGTCTATCGCGTCGTGGATATCCGGGGTAAAGAGGTACAGCCCGGCATTCGCCAGGTTGGACGGCGGCTTGACGGTCTTTTCATGAATACGAACGACATTATCGTTCTTCAGTTCTATCATACCCAGTCCGCCGGGATCCGTTACCTCGATAGCGCTGATGGTATTACCGTCGTGATTGTTAATCAGGTTCCCGATATCCTCCCGGTTGACCACGGCGTCACCGTTCATCACCACGAAATTACCATCGAGTTTACCGGCCACCATACGCACGGCATCGGCGGTTCCCAGCTGCTTACGCTGCTCGGAATAACCGATGGTCACACCCAGTTTTTCACCTTTACCGAAATAGTCCCTGACCTGCTGGTCGCAGTAACCCACCACGAGGATAAATTCCTTAATCCCGGCTTCTCTGGCTTCGATGAGAAGGTGCTCCAGAATCGGCTTATTGGCCAGCGGCAGCATTACCTTGGGCCGGGTGGCGGTGAGGGGACGCATACGGTTCCCTTCACCGGCCGCCATAATTACAGCTTTCAATTACGTGAGCCTCCGGTTACTCTGGATTCTTCTATGGCTTTTATACACATATCATACATCTGTACGGCTTTTTCTTCACTTTTAGCTTCGACGGTAATCCTTATCTTCGGCTCGGTGCCCGAAGGCCGCACCAGCAGCCAGCCGTCCGGAAAATTCAGCTTAATACCGTCCGTATTACCGACCGAGAGCGGTTCGAGAGCATTCAAGCTCGACTCCAGGAAAGGAATGGACACTCCCTCACTGCTCGTACTCCCTCTCTTGAGAGGGTATGAGGGCAGGCTGTCAATCAATTCCGATAGCTTTTGCCGCCCGGCGAGGGCAGCCAGCTGAGCGGCGGCGTAGATACCGTCCGGACAAAGCGATATCTCCGGGAAAATCCAGCTGCCGGACGTTTCCCCGCCGAAATCCCCGCCGTTTCGCAGTTCCTCGGAGACAGCCGTATCCCCGATGCGTGTCCGGCGGACTTTCACCCCCATTTCTTCGATAATCATAGAAGCGTCCAGCGTGGTTACCAGGTCGTTGGCCCCCAGGGCGCGGGTAAAAACCGCCAGTAATTTGTCACCCGGCACAAAACGGCCTAGGTCATCGACCGCCATCATGCGGTCGGCGTCGCCGTCGTGGGCGATACCCAGATCGGCTCCGGTTTCCCTCACCTTTTCACATAATTCCTGCAGGTTTTCCTCGGTCGGCTCGATGCCGCGAGGAAAGAATCCGCCGGGATTACAGTACAGCGTTATCACATCGGCGCCAAGCTGCTGAAACATACCGGGAGTTACCTCGGAAGCGGCGCCGCTGCCGGCATCGACAACCACTTTCAGTTTCAATCCGTCGGGAAAGCGGTACACGATAAAATTTACATGATTCTCGATAGCCCCCTTGTAAAGACTACTCCGGCGGATTTCCTCCCACGAAGACGGCGCGAGTTCTTTCGACTCTATTTCTTTCTCGATATTCTCCTGCTGCTTCACCGTGAAAGAGGAACCGTCCGGATTCAGGAGCTTGATACCGTTGTATTCCGGGGGGTTATGGGAGGCGGTAATCATCACGCCGGCATCGAAAAGGCGGGTGGCGTAAGCGAGCGTAGGCGTGGGGGCTACTCCGGCATCCTGGCAACCGGCTCCCGCCGACAGCAGGCCGGACATAACGGCATGTTTCATGACGTCGCCGGAAGTACGCGTATCGGTGGCGATGACGGTATTCCTGTAGCTTTTGCCCACCGCCAGGCCGACACGAAAGGCAAGATTTAACAGGTCCTGATTGAAAACGGCGCGTATGCCGGAAGTGCCAAAAAACCTCATACACCATAATTCTACTCTTAAGATGACAAATGTCAACCAAGTTAACCCTGATGTTGATATTTGTCACCGGAGAGGACCACCGTTCAGCACCTGGCCGTTTTCACGCCGAGGTATTTGGCTACCAGGTCCATGGCACAGTACTGGCCGCACATGCTGCAGGCGGTGGATTTAGTATCCCTTTCGTGGTGAACCTGCCTCGAGCGCGCCGGGTCTAGGGAGTGCCTGGCCTGCTCTTCCCAGTCGAGGCTTTTCCGCGCTATCGCCATTTTCCGGTCTCTCTCGGCGGCGCCTTTAACACCCTTAACGATATCAGCGGCGTGGGCGGCTATACGTGTCGCGATGACTCCTTCGCGGACATCATTGACATCCGGTATCGCCAGGTGTTCCGAGGGCGTCACGTAGCAGAGGAAGTCGGCGCCGGCAGCCGCGGCAACCGCCCCGCCGATGGCCCCGGTAATATGGTCGTAGCCGGCGGCAATATCGGTTACCAGCGGGCCGAGTACATAAAACGGCGCTCCTTTGCAGACCGATTTTTGTATTTGAATATTCGTCTCTATCTGGTCGAGGGGAATATGCCCCGGCCCCTCCACCATAACCTGAACGCCGGCATCCCAGGCCCTCTGCACCAGTTCCCCGATGGTCAACAGCTCTTCAATCTGGGCACGGTCGGTAGCATCGGCGATACTGCCGGGCCGCATACCGTCACCCAAACTCAGCGTTATATCATACTCCCGGGCAAGGTCCAGCACACGGTCGTAGTACTCAAACAGGGGATTTTCCCGCTCGTTATGCAGTATCCAGCCGGTCAGGAAAGCCCCGCCGCGACTGACAATATCCGCAACCCTGCCCTGTTGCTTGAGCCGGTCGATAGCCGCCCGGGTCACCCCGGCATGGATGACCATAAAATCTACGCCATCACGGGCATGGTCTTCGATAGCTCTAAAGATATCGTCGGTTTTCATGTTGACGATAGCTCCCGAGAACTCGATGGCTTCGACGCCGGCCTGGTAAATCGGCACGGTGCCTACCGGCAAAGTGGTAGCCGCGATTATCGCCCGTCTAATTGAGGAAATGTCGCCGCCGGTACTGAGGTCCATGACCGCGTCTACGCCGGCTTCCTCGGCGGCACGCAACTTCGCCAACTCGGTATTAACGTCGCCAAAATCCGGCGAAGTGCCGATGTTGGCGTTGACCTTGGTGGATAACCCCTTCCCGACGCCGCACGGCTCCAGTCCACGGTGGTTAACGTTGGCCGGAACAACCACCGTCCCCCCGGCGATACGTTCCCGGATTAGCTCCACGTCCAATCCTTCCGCCTTCGCCACCGCCTCCATCTCCGGCGAGATATTACCGCTTTTCGCAATCTCCAGCTGTGTCATTCCGGCACCTCCCTTAAAATAATAAAACCGGAGGCTGAGGCGCTTAATGCCGGACCCCCGGTCTGATTTTCTCTCGCTTCCCTACGCTCGTATTAACGAGTTCAGGTTCCAAGGGTCGTCCCGATTACCGGGACTCTCAGCCCTGAGCACCCCTAGCGTTTATATTGTACCTATATTATATTACAGAAAAACACCCATGTAAACATGTGTACATATGCTATTTCTGAAATTGCTTTCTGGATAGTATCGTCAATAACGGCGCGGTAATACCGAGTATTAGAGGTATTATCACAAAAAATATACTCTCAACCATATCTTCGGTAAAATCATTAAAATTACTTGCATTGGTAGCAATAATCGTAATTACGGGTGGTAGGAATGCCATTAACGAACCGACAAGGGCTAATTTCCACCTTCTCCTCTTGAGAGTGAATACTCCCCCAATTATTGCCAGTATCCCAGGTATTATAAATGGACTCAAAGATTTAATGAGTATTCCACCAACATAATTATCACCACCACGATTTCCAGCCATAGCATATAGTAGATACACAACAACGAAAGTAGAAAATCCAGCCTGAAGTACACCACCAATTAAATCTAGAATCCCGGCTGTTATCGGCATCCACTTCTTACCCATACTTCCCACCTACTGATTATAAAATGAAAGGAAAGTTTTATTCCTTAAAAGGCAGTTCCAAATGCGTCCCGGCGTTGTTCTGGAAAAACCTGTCGCCGAAAACCGACGCCAGATAAGCGGATGCAGCAAAGCCGGTGCAGTGAGACACTCCGAGATATTGCACGCCCATCTCCAACAGCGCCGCCGCCGTCCGGTCCAGCCTGTCCTGCGAAGCGTGCACGAGGTGCGTGCCGCCGATGGCGGCGTAGATATTGTCCTTGCCGGTGATTTTCCTGACGTGCTGCAGCGTATTGACGATGCCGTGGTGAGAGCAGCCCAGGATAACCACCAGCCCGAAATCGGTATCGATAACCATCGCCAGGTCGTCATCCAGGTTATCCTGCTCCAGCTCCCCGTTCTTTTTGACCAGGAGATACTTTTCCAGTATTTCATAGTCGTTGGTCATGGGTACGCAGCCGGTGGTCATAACACCCCCGGCCAGTGTTACAGAATCCGGGGAAAGCTTGAAATTCGCCCCCTGCGCCTCCAGCGCTTCCCGGGGGAAGGGGATGCCTACGTAACGCTCCTGGCTGCTCTCCATTCGGCCGTACTTACGCGCCCATATATCGGGGTGTCCGTAGACGTCAATCTTCTTACGCATTCTCGTCAATACGTCGCGGAGTCCGCCGGTGTGGTCGTAATGCCCGTGGCTGATAACGATACATTCGGCAGTCGCCAGGTCAATCCCCAGGATATGGGCGTTATACACCGCCGAAAAACCGGGGCCGGTATCGAACAGTATCTTCTTACCGTCAACCTCGACGAACATGCACAGTCCCCACTCCCCCAGACAGCCGGGCCCGGCGGTGTTTTCGCTCAAGGTAGTTATCTTAACTTCCATAATACCCTCCTTTTATAACGGCCAGCCCAGCCATTCGAATAAGCCGACCATTCTGAGTCCCATGTATAACAGGACGATAATGAAAATGTACAATAGCAGCTTTCGCGGCATCTTATGGGCCACCACCGCCCCCACCTGCGCCATGATGGCCGCCGGTACCATCAGCAGCAACCACGAAGGTATGTTGACGTAGCCCAGCGAATATTCGAGGCGACCTTCGACACCGATGCCGTTGATAATATACCCCAGGATCCCGCCGAGACTGGTAAGCATTATAATCGCCAGGGAGGTGCCGATGGCGTAATGCATTTCAAATCTGAGTGCCAGCACCAGCACCGGAATCATGACGACACCTCCGCCGATGCCGAACATGCCGGCGACGAATCCCAGCGGGATAGCCCAGACAATCCACTGCCAGGGCTGGCTGACAGCTTCGATTTTATACTGGGGTTCGCGGGCGGTAGCCATCCTTACCGCCGTGAGCAGAACGACGACTCCGAAAGCTATCTTCAGTCCACTGCCGGGAAGATGGGTCGCCAGTGTCGAGCCGAAAAATGCCGCCACCAGACTGCAAACGCCCATAATCACGGCGGCCTTCCACATCACCGCTTTGTTCCGGTGATGCCGCCAGGAACCGCTGATAGCCGCGGGTAAAATAACCAGCATACTGGTACCGAAAGCCGTCTTCACCGCCAGGTCTTCCGGCAGACCCATCGCCGAATAGACAATTAGCTGTATCGGGGTCATGATGAAAGCGCCGCCAATCCCCAGCATACCACCGGCAAACCCGGCGGCGGCCCCGGTTAACAGCAGTAAAATTATGTGATCCGGCGAGATCAAAAAAGGAACTCCAGAATTCTATCGATAACGCTACTCCCCAAGCTTCTTCCTGACCGCTTCTATTTTACCTTCAATCGTCAAGGGCTTGTCCCGGCGTTCGTCAATCCTCATGGTGGTGACGACCCGCTGAATACCGGAATTAAACGCAGAATCATGCATTCTTTTGGCCAGAGAAAGCAGATGGTCTAAATCACCTTCAATCACGGTGTTCATGGCGGTAAGCTCGTATCTGATACCGGGTTCGTTTTTCAATATGCCCACGGCACCGGCAACGAACTCACTCACCGAGGGTTTACCCGTCCCCACCGGCACAATACTGATATCTATTATCGCCATGTCGTCGACCCTCCCCAAAGGTAATTTCTGTTACCTTATTCTATATTATTCATCAGGCGGCGGTAATAACTCCCCGAAGTATAAAGAGCCGCCAGCGGATTGTGACCGAATACCCGGTCCTTCACTGCCAGAACAGTAAGAGGAACATTACAATATTTTATAAATATGGTGTCGTGACCCAGGCACAGCCCCAGCATTATCGCCATATCAACGCCCGAATCGTTGATAATCATCGCCTGGGCGACCGGATTGCACATGGTCTCCCAATACTCACCCTCGACAATCTTTTCTTCAGGCTTAATACCGATTCTTTCCTTGGGGACTGCCCCGGTCTTGCACTGGACGGAAACGACCTCAAAGCCGTTGTTTTCCAGGACATCTGTCAGCATCCGGGCTTCGTTCGCCAGCCCTCCGCAATTAGCGATGCCGAGTCGCTTATAACCGCATTTCCGGGCAAACTGTATCAACTCTTCAATACG
>JASFHJ010000008.1:0-14699 GCA_050123255.1 Dehalococcoidia bacterium | reverse complement strand
CCGGGAGACCAGGGAAGCTGTCGAATTGACAGCCCAGCAAGCCAGAGAAAATATCGAAACAGCCTCTCTTGAATCTCAGGAAACGGTCCAGACGGTTGCCCGAGAAACCCAGGAAGCCGCCGATGCGGCGATCAAGCTGATCCAGGAATCTTCCCAGACATCGGCTCAGGTGTCAAATGATGCCAAGAGTCAGGCTGAGGAAATCGGGCGGCAGGCTGATGAAAAGACAGAAGAGCTAACTACTATTTTTTATGAAGCTGTTGCCCGGATTGAAGAAAGGAATAAACGGGCGAAAACAGCTGTTGAAGAATCTGAAAGAGTAGCCCGGGAAGCTGTAGAAGCCGCCAGGAAAATTTCCGAAGAAGCCATTATCAAAGCCGAGGAAATACACAATCAGGCAAAAGAGATTGCCGAAGAATCCAGTAAAAACTCGCAGAAAGTGATAGACGCGGCTATTGAAGAAGCCCGCAGGATTGGCAAGGAATCTGACGAGGAGATTAAGCAGGAGCTTGCCCGGGCTGAGACCATCAATCAGGAAACCAGGGAGGCCGCCGAAACGGCGGTGAAGATGTCTAAAGAAATCACGGAAGGGCTCATCAAAGCCGCCCGCGATTCCGCTTCAAGGACGGTGAAGGCGGTTAAGGAAGCCACCGAGGCATCTGCCCGTGTAGCCAGGGAAGCCGCCGATGTATCACTGGCCGCTTTCCGCGATGCCATCAGCCGGGCGGAAGCTACCGGACAGGTAGCCCAGACTACTGCCGAATCATCACTCAAGTCCTATGAAGCGGCCCTGGCAAAAACCGGGAAACTGGAAGAAATACTCGAGGTTGAATCAGGGCCTCCCGGGAAGAAGATAGATAAAAAAGAAGAAAAAGTGGATATAAAGAAATTGGAGGAAGAAGAGGAAGAAGGAGAAGAGGAGGAGGAGGGATCAACCGCCTATAAAGTAACCGAAGCAGCCATTAACGCCATGAGAAATGCTGTCCGTAAAACAGAACCCGATGTTCCTCCGACCAAAGTCAGTAAAGAACAGGGAGAAAAAATCGAAGCACGCCTGGAATCCCTGGCTCGCATGTACGAGATGAAGAAGACCAGTAAAGCCAAGGAGGACGAAGATACCGAGGATACCGGTAAAAAGGATTAGTCACTAAAATCATAAATCATAGTAAGTCATAAGGACTATTACCAAGGTACCTATTCTATTGCGCTAAGGTTGCTTGACTTTTCAAAAAATGCGCCATATACTTGGCACAAGTGCCTGTTTTTTCATGTTATTTATCGTGCGAATTTTACGGTAATTTTATCGTTATCAAGTAGCTAAGGAGGTGTCCTGTGGCTGAACAGAAAAAGGGTGCCAAGAAACCGTCTGCGGGAGCAGACTTAAAGAATCAAACTGAATCCGAGGAGGTTACTACAGTGGTTGAAGAGACCCCGAAGCCGGTCGAAGCCGAACCGAAAAGTCCGCTCGATGAAGTAATGATGCAGGCTGAGAAAGCCTACGCCGCCTACATGGATGCGGAGCGGCAGGTAGCTAAAGCTTATCACGAAAATGAAACACAGGTCGCCAAAGCCTATAAACGGGCCGAAGCACAGGCGCAAAGAGGCTATGATTCAGCCATCGCCCAGGCGATTAAAGACCGCGATGAAGCCCTGACCAAAGCTCTTGCCAATCGTGAAGCTGCCGTGCGCCGGGCTGACGAGGCCTTTAAAAACGCCGAGGAAACTGCCCGAACAGCTTACGAGACCGCCGTACAACAGGCACAGACAACTCGGGATGGTAACGTCGAGAAAGCCTGGAAAGTACGCGACCAGACAATTGAACAGGCCTGGCAAATCTATTCCAAAATAGCTAAATAAAAAGGATAAAAAAGGAAAAACAGATAATTGGAATAACCGGGATTCTGACCGGTTTATCGAATTATAGCAGCGAGGGAATATCTTTAACCGTGATATCAATCCCTCGCTGTGTGCTTATAAGACCCGCCTGACGTTTCTTTAGCTCAGCGATGACATTGATAGCTTTGGCGAAGTAATTCCTGACCTTCTCTACATCACCCATTTCCGAAAGTATCACGGTAACATCCAGGGAGCCTTTCTCCCGCGGATAATCGCCGCTTCTCAGGATTACCTCCGGTGCGGCATTCTTGATGTACGTTCCCAGTTCCTTTACCAGGTCTACATTGATCTCCTTGGCGGGTGCCGATACCAGGTAAAGGGCCCTCTTGGCGTCCAGTGGATTACATTTAATGGACATTCCGCTGAAAGCGGCGTCGAGCGCCTGAACACCGCGCTGGGTCTCGGTGGCTTTGTTCCTGAAATCGCTTCTCATGCCGAGAATGGATTTGAAAAGAGAGGATTGTGAACGGCCGTATCCCAGCGTTGTCCATCCCACCAGCGTCTGGATAATATCACCGGCATCGAGTATCTTGGCGCCGATGTATTGATGTTTTTTCTCTTCGCCGGCGCAAAGCAGGTTGAAGAAAGGATGAACGATGGTGGTATTTATCTTGGCCAGATTTACGCTGATGGGCGAATCTTTCATGGCGTACCTCTGGTTATCTACCAGGAAAATGGCGTCGGCTACCAGATAGCTTGATTTAAGGCAGGTGGCCACGTTATAAATTGTCCGGTCTTCGGTTGACTCTTCATGCTCGAACGGCAGCACGATAAGGTTATAGACGGGTTTATCAATATAACGCTCTTTTATCTGCTGGGTCATCACGGAAATGGAACCGGAGCCGGTACCGCCGGCGGCGCTGGCTACCAGCAGGAACGCATCGGTTTCCGGGAAATATTTGGAGTTACGGATGGTCTCTATAATCTTATCGGCATCTTCACGGGCTATCTCGGCGCCGAGTTCGTTGATTTTACCCACGCCATGACCGCCGGTCTTGCGGCTGCCGATAAGAATGCGGTTATCGTAGTTAGCTTTGATGGTGCGCAGACCGCTGAGGTCGGCAATATCGGTATTGACGGCATAACAGCCGGTTACTATATTAAGTCCACGGGTACTACGGGCCCTGGCGCTTAACCGGGCGAACTCATCAGCAATCCTGCCGCCGCACTGCCCGAACCCGACAACAACTAATCTCATCTTCTACCTTTTAAAGAGGCGGTTGTCTCATTTTACGCAATTCCGCAATGAATGTCAATTAGTACTTAGGTACACCGGTACAATAATAACAACGATGATGCGGATTTTTATATGTATATCGGTGCTGTATTACCAAAACCGGCTCCGGTACTATATCTTCTGGCATCCCTCGCAGAAGTAAATGCTGCCTCCCAGGTACGCTTGTTTAACAATCGTACTTCCGCATGCCGGGCAGGGTGTACCTGCGGTCCTCTGACTGACTCCGGTTCTGTATCCTCCCGGTTTGCCGAACGGGTCTTTTTCCGTATCCCTGCCTCCCTGTGCCGTCATTTCCTCGAGGGTGGATTTTATAGAATGGAAAAGGCTTTCTTCCTCATCGCTGATCAGTGTTGCTACCCTTCGCTTCGGATGAATCCCGGCGTTATAGAGGATATCCTGTAGAACACCGTTACCAAGGCCGGGTATCCTCTGCCCGGTGGCGAGGAATGCCTTGACACTTAATTTCTGGACATCAGTCGCAGAGATGAGGCTGTCGAAGTATGCCCGGTCAAACTCATCCGACAAAGGGGAAGGCTTTTTCCCCGCAATATCGTAATATGGGTTGTTAAATTCACCTTCCTTAAAGCAGAATAATCCGCCGTACATCTGAACCGAGGCGCTGATGGCGGTACCATCCTCGAATTCTATGAGCAATTGGTGCTTTCGGGGACGCTGTTCATCTCCGGTATGAAATCTTAAAACTACACCCTCGCTGAATAGAATCACAGCATCATCGGCCCTTACTTCCACCATACCTCCGCGGGTTACGGCCGTACCGATGGTTTTTCCGCTCAGCAGGGCATCATAATCCTTCGGGTCGCCGTGGTACCAGGCGAACTTGTGCGGGGAGAGACCGGCAATTACGCTCGCAATCTTCTTTCCATTAATTATCTCGTTAAGCTGTTTTGCCAGACTTACGGCTTCCGGTAGTTCTATCATTCGTTGTTTCCCCTTCGGTTCACCTGTTCAATTATCCGAAAGCTGAAGGTGCAGGGGAATTTGCCCCCGCTGGAAAGGGCCGAGGAAAGTACGGTGCAATCCAACTCCTGACCGAGGACAATCTGCAGGTGATGTTTGACGTGACCTCCGCAGCAATAACAGTAGGTAATCGGCAGCGGTTCTTTAGCCTTCGGCAGGCATACGCATCGATACTGCTCGAGGCCTTCGGGGAAAAAACGTACCAGGACTTCTCCGTTTTCCTTCAGAGATACGCTGTTCCCGAACACCAGTTTTGCGTCGTTGGCGGCCTTTATTCTTGCCTCGATGGTTTCGTTTTCCTTCGCAATTGACCGGGATATCTTCAGTCTTTGCCCACCCAGACAGCAGGCGCAGCCCTCGCGTACGGTTTTCCGTATCTCGCTATCGAGGAGCCGGTTCATCCTAATCATGGCTCCTCTCAGCCAGTCGGCCTTTTTCTCAGGACTGGTCTTACGGAGTATGTTTTCGCCGCCCTCCATGATTTGGTCGATTATCCCCCGGTCAATCCCGGCTATCTCCAGTTGCTGCGCCAGATGCCCGATACGCTGATACTCATATTTTTTCAGTTCCATTATCAGTCCTCCCCCGCTAAAGGTTTGTTTAGTCTATGTTAGTTATACCGGCAAGTCAAGAGCTGTAAAAATTGACCGCCGGAGTGTTCTTCGTTTTCCCTATTTTACACACCAATTGCTGACATCTGTATGTCACATTTAATGCGGGCAGGAAAAAATTGGGAAAAGTATATACAAGCAGCTTGTATAAGATGAAATTATAGCGTTTTGGTATACCTGATAATCCGGGGATCGTAACGATATTCCGACTTTTTCAAAGCGTTCCAGAAGTCATTGGCCGATTCGTCGGTTCTTTCCACCATGATGGAGATTTTTTTAACACCTCGGGATTTCAGCCGGTCTTCCACTTCACTGACCAGGGCCGAACCGATTCCCCGGCGGCGGTATTCCGGCAGCACGGCGAGTCGGTAGATATTCCCCCGCCAGCCGTCCCAGCCTCCCATTACTGTCCCGATGATTTGGCCGTCGCGTTCCGCCACGAGCAGCAAGTCGCCGTCCCGCCGCAGCATCAACTCCAGTACTTTCAGGGTGTCGGTGGTCGACGGTATGGTTTCCGCCAGCTCCCACAGCTTCAGTATTGCCGGGCATTCTTCCCGGCGGCAGGGGCGTATAGTAATTTCCGACATCATCATTTATCTAACAATACTTGCACAATTACAATCATTTGCATATATTTATCAGTTCTTTCAGTTCTGTAATGATGAAGTCCGGCTGCGATACGGGGTTTTCAATTGTTTTGTTTTCGCGATTGAACCAGCACGTCAGCATACCGGCGTTAGCCGATCCGATGATGTCGTTGACATAGGAGTCTCCGACGTATAGACACTCCGACGGATTGATTTCCAACTGCAGAGCACCCCGGATGAATATCTCCGGGTCAGGCTTGCGCAGTCCCGTTTCGTCCGAAAGCGTGATGCTGGGAATATCGGAAAGAAGTTCCAGCGTTTCCAGTTTCCGGTACTGCACATCGGCGAAGCCGTTGGAGACAATACCCACTTTGTACGATTTTACCAGAGACCGGACGGTCGCCACCGCCCCCGGCACCTCGGATTTTAACTTCGGATATTCATCCATGTATATCCGGGTAATGGTAACGGCGTATTCCTCAGGCAGCCCGAGCGCTCTCAGAAACAGTCCGCTGCGTCTGTCCCGCAGTCCTTCCAGCGGAGCACCGGCATCGAATTCTGCGGTGACAATCATATCTGACTCGTAGAACGCAGCGCTGATACGTTCCATTTCAATGCCCTTGAAAAGAACCGGCAGCTTTTTAACGATTATCTCCAGGGCTTTATCCTGTACGCCCGCTCGGTCATACAGGGTATCATCCAGATCAAAGAGTACCGCTTTAACGCCGGTAATAGCCATTACCCCCAAATAACTCATCCCTGATGTTTCGATGGTTCTCCGACCGGTATTTCGGGAACGTATCGATACAGCTGAACGCCGACATGTTCAGAATCTACAGCCCTTTTTCAGCCATGTAGACGCAGAGGTCGCCGAGACGGCAGCTGTAGCCCCATTCGTTGTCGTACCAGGCCAGTATCTTGACCATGTTACCGCCGATAACCATGGTGCCGGGTCCGTCGATAATCGAGCTGTGGGGATTGCCCTTGAAGTCCATGCTGACCAGTTCTTCGTCGCAGTATTGCAGGATGCCTTTCATCGGTCCCTCGGCGGCTTTCTTGAAAGCGGCGTTGACGGTAGCCTTATCGACCTCTTTTTCCAGGTCGCAAACGAAGTCGATAATCGAGACGGTAGGCGTGGGTACGCGCAGGGAATAGCCGTCTATCTTACCCTCCATCCCCTTAACGAGGCGTCCGACCAGCTTGGCGGCTCCGGTAGTGGTGGGGATCATGTTCAGGGCGGAAGCACGCGCCCGGCGGATGTCCTTGTGAAGGGTATCCAGCACGACCTGGTCATTGGTGTAGGAGTGGATGGTAGTCATCAGTCCCTTGGTTATGCCGAAGTTGTCGTTGAGGATTTTAACCGGCGGGGCGATGCCGTTGGTGGTGCAGGAAGCGTTGGATATGACATTGTGTTCGGCAGGATTGTAGTCCTGCTCGTTGACACCGAGGACGACGGTAACATCTTCGTTCTTGGCCGGAGCCGAGATGATTACTTTTTTGGCGCCGCCGTTGCGGTGCGCTCTGGCATCATTGGCGTCCTGGAAGAAACCGGTGGACTCGATGACGATATCGACGCCGTAGTCTTTCCAGGGAATAGCCCCGGGGTCGCGCTCCTGGAGGGCTTTGATTTCATGCCCGTTGATCGTAATCACGCCTTCGCCGGCGGATACATCACCCTGGTAAGGTCCGAAGACGCTGTCCCATTTGAACAGGTGGGCATTGGTCTTGGTGTCCGCCAGGTCATTGACCGCCGCTACTTCCAGGTCCTTCTGATGATAGGTCAGCATAGCCCTGAGGGTGAGTCTGCCGATACGCCCGAAACCGTTGATACCGATTTTCGTTGTCATAATTACCTCCTACGCAAATATATCTTAATCGTTTTGACTCTATTTTTCAACGAGCCTCGCCGGGAAAACCGCCCGGGGTGAAGCGTTATATTATCCCGTTTCACTCGCTTTAGCTTTCCCGGCGACGGCTTCTCTCCAGCATGTCCAGGAAAGCTTCTATCCTGGTTTTTACGTGGTTGTTCAGGGAAAATTCATCATTGCCTTCCAGGGTGAGAACGGGCATCCGGAGGGCATCCCGGAAGATAATGTCGCCGATGGCGCGGTGGCAGAAAGCCTGGGTGTAATGGATAACGCCGTCAATACGCCGCTTTTCTATCTCGGATTTTATATCCGCCAGGCGTTCCTGCACGGAGTAGGGATAGGTATATTTTGTATATTGCTCCGCCAGCGATTTTCCGGTGTCCGGCATGGAAAACTGGCGTTGAACCTCGTTGAAAACGACCCGCGCGCGGTGGCGCTCCGGGTAGCGGAAGAAGTCGCGGGCGTAGACCGGAGGCACGCCGATATAACCCAGTCTCAGTTCGTCCGCGGGATAGGGCTGACGCTGCGAGCATTCTTCGACCAGACTAGAAAGCTCTTTCTCGTATTGCTCGTGGTCGCCGTTGAAATCAGAAGAGGATACCAGCCAGAGGTGATTTTCCCAGCCGCTGACCCTGTTCTCTCGCCAGGTCAGTTCATCAAGTTTATTGAGAAGCTCGCGGCAGGACTGGAGCCGGGCCCTTACCGATTCGGCGGCTTCCAGCGTGGTACCCATGGCAGCCGCGAAATCCTCCAGAACCTTTTGCATATTATTCATGTCGGGCCGGGTGGGATAAGCGAAATCGATGGTATTGAATCCCTTGAGCTTGAGGACTTCCATGAGCATGACGGTGTTGGTACAGTCGCCGCCCGTTACGCAAATAACATCCTCGATGTCGGACCCCCGGCAAACACCGTAAATGCCCTTAATCCAGGCGCAGCAATTCAGGGGAAAGCCGTCTCTTTCGGCAATGGTCAGGAACCGTTGGGGATTGGAGTCCGATACTAGAATATTGTTCAGGTCGATCGGTCGATAACCGGCGGCTATCAGCACTTCTGATGGTACGGTAGTGGTGATGCCAATCTTCTTCATCCGGAATAATTATATCACCTCTGCCGGTAGTATTTAACACCCTTGCCCGGCAGGATATCCAGATTGCCTTCGTTGGTCATCATCTCTATATGCGCCAGCGTCTCGAAGACGGCCATACGCTTGTGGAAATCCGGTAGATCCGTGTACCGCGACCCCGTACCCCAGGGAAGTTCCCTGGCTATCTGGTAGGTATTCCTGGTGTCCTGCTGCAAAGCCGTCAGAATTTCCAGGTTTCTTTGTATATGGTGCTCGATTATGGTATCTATGCGCGCGGTGGGGTCGCCGAAAGGTTCGTCGTGACCGGGCAGGGTAAGCTCTACATCCAGATTGCGGATTTCCTTGAGCGACTCTAAATATCTGCCGAGGGGATTTTCAATGGATTGCGGATGGACGCTGATGTTGGGGGTTATCCTGGGCAGGATGTGGTCGCCGGAAAGCAGGATTTTCTTATCCGGTTCGTAAAGGCAGACATGTCCCGCCGAATGCCCCGGTGTCCAGAACACCCGGAAGTTGAATTCTCCGGTTGATATTGTATCGCCGTCGTGGAGGGTGAGGTCGGAGTGGACGGGCATGATGAAGGGGGTCATTTCCAGGGAAGCGTCCCGCAGCAATTTCATTTCTTCGTAGGGCAGTCCGTTGTCCTCCAGCATGCGGCCGGTTTCCTGTAAGAGGCTTTCCTGCTGGACGTACCGCGATTCGATTATCTTGTCTTCGAGGTGATGCATTGCCAGAGTCGCCCCGGAAAGCTCTCTTATCCTGCCGGCCATGCCGTAATGGTCCGGGTGGCTGTGGGTGACCACTATCTGCGATATATCCCCGAAGCGCAGGTTGTTTTTTATCAGGTAATTATGTACCTTTGAAAATGAGATATCGGTATTCCAGCCGGAATCCACCAGCAGATAACCGTCCTTGCCCCGGATAAGATAGATATTGATATTATCCCGGTTGGAGTTATCCGGGGTCATGGGAAGTTTTATCCAGTGGATGCCGTTATAGACTTCGGTCATATTATCTCTTTTCTGGTAATAACATCGCATTATTTAGTTGCACTTTTGTTATTAATCTATATCCAGATATTTAATCCATCCTTGACAGGTAAAGATTTTTTTAAATCCCATCGACAGATAGAATGGCCGGTCGGAACCAACGTAGGCAACCCGTGCGCCCAGTTCAACACAACGGCGGACGCCTTCCAGTACGGCTGCCTTACCCAATCCTCTCCTTCGATAGTCGGGATCGGTGCACACCGGTTCGATGTAGGCATATTTATGATTGGCGACGATCCAGGTACCGGAGTAGGCAACGAATTG
This sequence comes from Dehalococcoidia bacterium, assembly GCA_050123255.1. GTDB lineage: Bacteria > Chloroflexota > Dehalococcoidia > Dehalococcoidales > RBG-16-60-22 > W425. The sequence goes on along the minus strand of JASFHJ010000008.1, from coordinate 5,122 downwards.
GCCATCCGGTGCCACGATGACAATATTGAGGTCTTTCCGGTAACCCGGCACCGATTGCTGTTTCTGCCGCTCTTTACAGCGCGCTTCGCGGTCGGCGGAAGGTGGTTCGTCACCGTGATTGAACCCCCGGTAGAGAACCCGGTCGAGTTTTTCCAGATCGTTGTCTTCCGCCAGACTCTTGAGTTGGAATCCCTCCGGCAGAGTGCTATCGGGCCGGAAAGGAAGCGATATCTTCAATTGAGACATAGGACGGACCGGGGTATCATCCTTTTGATATCCGCTTGACATAACCAGTTCTGTAAAATCTTGATCGAAATCATTCACCCAGACCCTAATGAACCGGCGTCCGTCCCCGGATTCTCCGTAGAGGTTCTTTTCAGCATAGTCCAGCATCGCCGGTTTGAGAGATATATAGTCGGCGTGCACCTCGAAGAAGGCTTCTCCGAGTTTGTGTTCATAATGAGCTATCCCTACGATGTTTCCCGAGTCTTCCCAGACGCCGAATTTATCCAGTGATTTTTCGTCGAGGTAAGGATGACCGTGTATGTATTCCCAGCCAGGCTGGAGGAAATTACCATCCTGGTTATCAGGTTGATAGTGCTTGTTGATGAAGTCACCGGCAACAATGAAATCATTAGTTACGTCATATTGTCTTAGGTTTACGCTCATGTACAGATTTCTTTCAACGAATGTCCAGCTTCCCGAAAGCACTCATGCCGGCGAAGCTGGCTTTATCTTTCAGTTCGTCTTCAATATACAGCAGGCGGTTGTACTTGGCGGTGCGTTCGGAACGGCAGGGCGCGCCGGTCTTGATCTGGCCGGTGTTCATCGCCACTGCCAGGTCGGCGATGGTGGTGTCCTCGGTCTCACCGGAACGGTGGCTGACCACCGCCGTCCAGCCGGCGTCTTGAGCCATTTTAATAGCGTCGATAGTCTCGGTAAGGGTGCCGATTTGATTGAGCTTGATAAGTATGGAATTGGACGCTTTTATCTCGATTCCCCGGCTAAGTCTATCGACGTTGGTAACGTAAAGGTCGTCGCCGACCAGCTGGATTTTATCGCCGAGTTTTTCCGTAATCAACCGCCATCCTTCCCAGTCGTCCTCCGCCATGCCGTCCTCGATACTGATGATAGGGTACCCGGCTGTCCACTTTACATAAAAATCAACCATCTCGGCGGACGAAAGCTTCTTGCCTTCTCTTTCTAACACGTAGTATCCGTCTTTATAAAACTCGCTGGAAGCCGGGTCCAGGGCAATATATATATCCTTCCCCGGCTGGTAACCGGCCGCCTCGATAGCCGTAAGGATAGCCTCTACGGCATCCTTATTCGAGGGGAGAGATGGTGCAAAACCTCCCTCGTCACCGACGTTCGTATTCAGCCTCCGGTCTTTAAGGACTTTCTTCAGCGAATGATAGACCTCGGTGCCCATCCGCAGGGCCCGGGAGAAGCTTTCGGCGCCGGCCGGCATTACCATGAATTCCTGGAGGTCGGTGGAGTTCTCGGCGTGCTTGCCGCCGTTAAGGATGTTCAGCATCGGCACCGGCAGGGTGTATTCGGGATTGTCGCTGATATGACGATAAAGGGGTATACCTTTCTCATTAGCGGCGGCGTACGCCACCGCCAGCGAAGTCCCCAATATGGCATTGGCCCCAAGTTTAGATTTATCTGCCGTGCCATCGAGTGTGATGAGTTTTTCATCGATAGCCGGCTGATCGTCAGCCGGCATCCCCTTTATGGTGGCGGCGATATCGGCATTGACATTTACCACCGCCTTGAGGACCCCCTTGCCGTTGTAGCGGGACTTATCGCCGTCGCGGAGTTCTACCGCTTCGTACTGGCCGGTACTGGCGCCGGAGGGTACTGCCGCCCGTCCTGTAATGCCGCTTTCGAGCGTTACTTCTACGGCAACGGTCGGGTTGCCCCGCGAGTCCAGGATTTCCCTGGCTTTTACTTCTCTAACAGCTGACATTTTATTCTCCATATAGGGTTGGTTTTATTCCATTGAAACAGATATGTTGGTATCCTGTGATTCGTCAGTGATGATAATGTCAATAGCACGGGCAGTACCTCCCCACCCTTTAATTGGTTCACCTAAAGTGCCGACGAGATGTGTATGGTATAACCCTGGGGGAACGGTATTACCCACGTCAAAGACAATATCAACCGTAACGGTTTCACCGACATGTAATGAAACTGTTGATTCAGGTACGATGATGAGTATATCATCAGGAAAGTCTTTTTCTCGTGAAATATCCAGGCTTATTTCTACCGGCTCGTCTCTGGTGGAGACGATATCCACCGATACAATTTCTTTCTTTCCTGGATTCAATATTAACTCGGCTGCGGTACTTATATCGTTGACGGGCAAGTCTAATTCGAATCGGAAGACCGGTATTTCCGGATCAAGGATCGGTCCACAGCCAGTGATAAAGAAGCTGGACATTATGGCCGCTGCCAGCAAGCTTCCCGTAAAACTGCAAACTCGGTTATGATTTCCGGTTTTTAACTTCATTATAGTGCCTGTTGGGCAAACTTCATCGCCTTTTCTACAGCTTCTTTCGGGCTTTTAGCACGAATTATATGTTTGTCTTCCTCTCCATTGCTGGCAATCGACCATGTCCCCAGTCCGATGACCGGGATGCCGCTTTGCAGGGCGTAGCCGATTTCCGTGAGGGTGCCGTAGCTGCCGTCGATGGCGATTACCGTCCGGGCGGTCTTGACCACCGCCGCGTTCCGGGCATAACCGATACCGGTAGCGATGGATATTTTTACGTACGGATTGGCGGTATCCGGGTTTTCACCGGGAAGTATACCGATGGTCAGTCCTCCTTCGCTATCGGCGCCGCGGCAGGCGGCTTCCATGACGCCGCCGAGTCCCCCGCAGACCAGCGCCGCACCCTGCCGGGCTATCTCCCGCCCGACCTCTTCGGCGATATCCGCGATTGCCGGCGGTACTTCACCGCCGCCGATGACGGCTATGATTAGCGGTCTGTCCTTCATTTCGTGTTCCTTTACAGGGCACGCTTGATTATAGCATCGGGTTTCACTATACGGCAAAAATAATAAATGATTGTATTCACCCGGAAAAGTACCCGATGCAGAGCCAGATAAGCTCGATGATGAACAGTACGATGAAGAATTTGAAAACGTAACGCGCCGCCCATTTCCCCACGACGAGATGGGTTACCGCACCGTTTTCCGCCCCGTGCCTTTCGGCGAGGGTGGTGAAAGGACAGCGACCGTGGTTCAGCACTATGGATAAACCGTCGATAAGTATCATTATCATGGCCGCCAGCAGCCACCAGTTATAAACCCCGGCGATAGCGCAATAAAGGGCGTAAAAGAGACTGATTATCATCAGGATAAACAGGAACAGGTGGATGGCTTTAATCGTGAGACCGGTCTTGATTTCTATTATCATGGTTGGTCAGTTGTATTTATTCATAGCGGCTTCCAGCCCCTCCGAAATCAGGCAGACAACGGCTTTATCCACTTCCGGAACTATCCGCTTGATGATTTTTTTCTCCTCACGGCTAAAGTTGCTTAGTACGTGGTCGATTACCGCGGCTTCCTTGTCGGTATTACCGACTTCATCAGGTCGCCCGATGCCGACACGGACACGGTAGAAATCTCCGGATTCTAGATAATCAATAATCGACTCTATTCCTTTATGGCCTCCGGAACCCCCGCCCCGCCGGATGCGGAGTTTACCTACCGGCAGGTCCAGGTCATCGTAAATCACTATCAGATCCGCAAGCTTGATTTCATGCCTATTTACCAATCTGTCTACCACTTCTCCGCTGTTATTCATGTAGGTCTGGGGGCGTGCCAGGATAACCTTTTCACCGGCAATCTCGCCGGTGCCGGTACGGGCATTTCCCTGTTTTTTATTAAGCGGGATTTTATGGTCACGCGCCAAGCGCTTGATGCACATAAAACCGATGTTATGACGGTTGTTGGCGTAAAATATACCCGGGTTTCCCAGGCCTGCAATCAGTTTCATGGTTTCTTTTCCAGTATCTCCAGGAATTGCTTTTCATCGAGGACGGTTATACCCAGTTCCCGGGCGCGGGTCAGCTTGGAACCGGGGTCGCTGCCGGCAACAACATAATCCGTCTTACGTGTAACGCTGCTCTTGGCGCTGCCTCCCAGTTCCTTTATCCTGGCTTCGGCTTCCGGGCGGGTAAAGCTTTCCAGTCTGCCGGTAACCACGAATTCCTTTCCGGATAGCGGCGATGCCACGGGAGTGGCGATAGCCTGTTCCTCGGGGAAAACCCCGGCTTTATCCAGGCGGCGGATGATATCCCGGTTTTCGTCCTGCTTTAAGAAGTCGATTATACTTTCGGCGGTTATCGGCCCGACCGATTCTATATTCTCCAGGTCTTCTTGACTGGCTGCCATGAAATTATTCATGCTCAGGAAATAACCGGCTAGCAATTCCGCTGTCTCGGAACCGACATGCTTGATACCCAGTGCGTGGATAAGCCGCGCCAGGGGGCGTTGCTTGCTCTTTTCAATGGCTTCCAGAATGTTCTCCGCGCTCTTTTCACCCAGCTTTTCCAGGTCTACCAGTTCTCCCTTTTTATCCTTGAGATAGTAGAGGTCGGCGATGTCTTTAACCAGTCCCTTTTCAAACAGCGTGGCGCTGAGGTTTTCACCGACACCCCTTATATCCATAGCTCCGCGGGAAGTGAAATGCTCGATGCGCTGTTGGGCCTGCGCCGGGCAGGCGGCGTTGGCGCAATAGTACATGACCTCGCCTTCCGGCCTGACGATGCTGGTCTTACCGCAGGAAGGACACACCGGTTGACCGTTCTCGTTTTTCGGCAGCCTTTCCATCAGGCTGAATTCCTTCTCTTTGCCGGTACGCTGACTGACCACCGGACCGACGACCTCCGGAATTACCTCGCCGGCGCGCTGGATGATAACCGTATCACCGATGCGGATATCCTTACGCCGGATATCGTCTTCATTATGGAGGGCGGCCTGCTTGATGGTCACGCCGCCAACCGATACCGGTTCCAGGATAGCGTAGGGATTGAGCGTGCCCGTGCGTCCCACGCTGATGCCGATATCGTTAAGGCGGGTAGTGCCCTGCACCGCCGGGAACTTGTAAGCT
>JASFHJ010000007.1:0-14782 GCA_050123255.1 Dehalococcoidia bacterium | reverse complement strand
GCGCCAAAGATAATCGGTACGTAGGCGGTCAGGACGTAGAGGGGAAAAAGAGGACCGATGACCGGAGCCTTGCCGTACCACATCATCTGCATATCCCGAACGATGAGCCCGGTGGTGGGGATAAGAACCAGTACCAGTAAATAGGAAATATACACGGGATATATCCACTTGTTGCCGGGATTTATACCGGTAAGGGTGATGGCGAACCGGTAGAAAAAAATCGCCCCGCTGACAATGGAAATGAAAACCAGTTTTTCCCATATTAAGGCACTGGAGGTATCCGGTGCGGCGCGCATGATAAAAATAAAGAAGCCCCACAACGTCGCGAAAACGAGAAACAGCGAAAACGGCTTTCGGGCAACGTGCTTCTTACCGGTTATCATAAGGATAACCAGTAAGCCTAAACAGAATGCTACCTGGATTGCCGGGATTATTAAATACATATGTTTTCAGGCTCCGAGTGCGCGTTTTATACGCTTCCATCTTACGTTTGTTAAACCGGCGCGCCGGTTCCCGGTACAACGCCGGCTAACTCACTGATAACCTCATCGGACGCGTTCATCCTGGGCGGCTTGCTCTGCGCTAACTCGGCGCCGCTTTCCTGTTTCCGGCGGTAATATTCCCGGAACGCCCCTGGTGATAATACGGTAACTTCAAGCGGTTGAATTTCCATCATGGTTGCCAGGTCGTAGTAGCCGGTGTCGGTTTTCATCAATCCGTCATGCACCGCAGGACCGACCATTTCCGGCTGAAAGCCGTTGGTCAGTTCTATATAGAGGTGTAAAGAAGGTTTTTCACCGTTGATTTCCTTGCGGATTGTCCAGTCTTCGCATTCAACACCGGCGTCGGCGATAGCCCGGGTCACCGTTTTTTCGCTGATCCGGGTGAACCCGGCGATATCGATGAGTTCATCGGCCCGGGTTTCAAATACCATCTGCGGGAGCTGAATTCCGGCAGCTTCATCCTGCAGCGACGTGATGCGGATAAGGTGACCCAACCGGTAACGGACGAACGGCATACGGAAAAAGCTGGTGATAACCATTTCATAACGTTCTCCCGCCCGGACGTCGGGGAGCAGCACGGTACGCGGCTCGTAGAAGGGATATTCCTGGTTCTTTATCCATTCGGATTCCGGGATGAATTCGTAGAAATTGGCATAAGGCAGCAGCGTCATCCCCTGCCTGGTCCAGCTCTGTAATGCCATTATCCCGCCTTCGGTGCAGGCATGAAATTCGTAAGGATAGACTCCCCAGAACTCGTTAATCTGCTCACGGTAGACGCTGGTATCTATACCCCAGCCGATGATTGCCTTCAACGACCAGATATCCCGGGGAAGAATACTCCTTTTTTCCAGCTTGCTCTTCGCGAAAGCCCGGATAATCCTGAGAAACTCAGCGGGATGAAGGTGTCGGGAGATACCGCCCTTGTTCGACATCTGTTTAAATTCGTTACCGGTTTTCACCAGAACACTGGTCATAGACATGAGTACGTCCATACCTGTTTTCAGAGAGATATTGAAGCCTTCCGTCACCTTTTCTCTGAAGTCTATATCGTCGTGCATCTCCGGCGACATTACCGAACGAAGGTTAAAGATACGGCTGGCGCCGGATGCCACAATTCCGGAAAGATAAGGTGCGGGGGCGACGTTATAGAGAACCCGGTCCCCTTCCATAAGGGAACTCTGCCCCTTATCATGGGAACAGGCCAGTATCAGCACCGACATGAGATTATCCAGCAAACGGTTATAAGCTTCGTAGGTTATGGGAACGTGGCGGCGAAGTCCACCGCTCCCCGAGGTGCTGGCCCAGACATAGGGTTTTTCCGGCAGGGCGGTTTCGTCCCCCGCATCCAGTTCGGGTAGATAATCTTCATAGCTGTTCAACGGAACGATGTTGCGGAACTCCGTAACGGTTATCGGGGTTCTCTTGTCCAGCAACTTCCTTCCCAGGGAACAACCCGTGATATGGGCTATTTGCTGCAGCAACAAAGATTCCTGAATGGACATGAACTGCTGAATGCCGAGGTCCAGGAAACCGCAATACTTGGTCCAGACACGGTCGTTCTCCGAGTGTACCATCGGGGAACGTACGCCCGGCAGGATACCTCCCATGTTACAAGAGATACCAGCGTTACTTTTTTTTTCGGTCATTTTCTCCCCTCTACGTCTGTTAAGTGTAAAAACGCTACCTAAAAAAAACATCACAATATACGACACAGTCTTATCAAAAACGTCACAAGAACCAAAGGAACTGTTCAGACTTGTGTCTACCCCGGCCGGGTTTCCGGGGGATAAAAATTCGGACGTGCCTTGATAACTAGCCCTGTATCGGTGCGTAAACTTGACAATGAGAAGCCGTCTAGTGTAGATTTTTAAGGTATTGCATAAAATAAACGAGTCTTTTTGCTTTATTCTTGGGGATATTCAAATAGCCACACTATACAATTACGCAAAAGGGTAAATATAATTCATCTACCTACGCAACCGAATACTATTAAGGAGAATTATTGCTGTGTCTGATGGAAAAGGCAGGACAATAAACGTGAAACCGGATAAAACGGTAATTAAGGCTTTGGCTCTCGGCGGTCTACTCGGTGGCGGCGGAGAATGCGCCGTCGACGTAAAAGACGGTAAAGTCGTACGCATCAGACCCTTCCACTATGACTGGAAGTACGACCCGGAATCTTTCCGCCCCTGGAAAATCTCCCGCAACGGCAAGGACTACGAGCCTCTGATGAAATCCGTCCCCGGACCGTTCTCGCTGGCTTATAAGAAAAGGACTTTCTCTCCCAACCGCATCAAGTATCCCCTGAAGAGAGTCGACTGGGATCCCAACGGCGAGAGAAACACCCGGAATCGCGGTAAAAGCAAGTATAAGAGGATTTCCTGGGAAGAAGCTTCGGATATCCTCGCTGCCGAGGTCAAGAGAATCCATAAAAAATACGGACCGCTGTCTGTCCTAGTGCAGGGCGACGGCCATGGCGAGTGCAAGACCATCAACACGCCCCACGGTCACTCCGGCCGGCTCTTCGACATGATGGGCGGCTTCACCCAGCAGGTCAGGAATCCGGACAGCTGGGAAGGCTGGTACTGGGGCTCCAAGCACGTCTGGGGGCAGGGTCTTCAGGGTATGATGGACCCGGCCAACAATATCGTAAAAGATATGACCGAGAACTGCGACACGGTACTCTTCTGGGGCGGCGATCCGGAAACCACCCCCTGGGGTTTTACCGGACAGTGCGCCACCCGCCTCTGCTACTTCTGGACGGAGGTCGGTATCAAGCAGGTATACATTTGTCCCGACCTCAATTACGGCGCCGCCGTTCACGCCGATAAATGGATACCGATTTTACCTAATACGGATGCCGCTTTACAGCTGGCTATCATCTACATCTGGGTTACCGAAGGTACCTATAATAAGGAATACGTCGCCACCCATACCGTAGGGATGGACAAGGTCGAGGACTACGTTCTCGGTAAAGAGGACGGCGTTCCCAAGACGCCGGAATGGGCATCTAAGAAATGCGGCGTGCCGGAATGGACGATTAAGGCGCTGGCCCGGGACTGGGCGAAGAAGATAGTATCCATCGCTCATTACTTCGGCGGCTCTTATGTACGCGGCCCCTTCTCCCACGAGCCCGGCCGGCTGGAATGCATCCTGCTGGGTATGCAGGGACTCGGCGGACCCGGCGTTCACCAGAGCCAGATAACTTACACCGGTATGCCCCGCGCCGAAGGCTTGAGGAGCACCCGCTTCTTTAACCCCGAGCTTTCCGAGCGCATCACCAAGCCGGTGGCGACCACAATCCGTGCCTGGGGCAAACAGCTAATTCCCAAGACCTGGATACAGCAGGCCATCGACGAACCCCCGCTGACCTTCTACGGCAGCGGCGCTATAGAAACACCGACGGAAGACCAGTTCATCGAGTACAACTACCCCCTCAAGGAGGGCGGCGCCGAGATTCACATGATATGGACCGATACTCCCTGCCGCATTACCTGCTGGAACCACGGAAACTGGACGATAGAAGCTTTCCGTAATCCCAAGATAGAGACCGTGGTAGCGCAGCACCCGTGGCTGGAAAACGACTGTCTTATCGCCGATATCGTCCTGCCCTCCAACACCACGCTGGAGGTCGAGGATATTGTTACCAACGTCCGCCAGGGCGTTAATTTCCACAGCATCGCTATCATGGAACAGGCCTGCCAGCCCGTCGGCGAGTCCAAGAGCGACTACGAAGTCGTCCTGGAAGTCGCCAACAAGCTGGAATTCGGCGATAAGTTCAGTGAAAACAAGACCACCCGCGACCTTCAGAAGCAGGTCTTCGACGATATGGAGATTGACCATCTCATTTCCTGGGAAGATTTCCTGGAACAGAAATACTTCGTCTTCCCCACCGCCGAGGACTGGGAAAACGATTCACCGGGCTTCCGCAAGTTCTACGACGACCCGGAGAAGCACCCCCTCCCCACCCCCACCGGAAAGCTGGAGTTCTATTCGGCGCGGCTGGCGGAACATTTCCCGGATGACAAGGAGAGACCGCCCATTCCCAAGTGGATTGAAAAGAGCGAGACCCATGACGAGCGGATATCCAGCGAAAGAGCCGCCATGTTCCCGCTGTTGCTGATGTCCAACCACGGACGGTGGCGCACCCACGCTCAGGGCGACGACATCACCTGGACCCGTGAAGCCCCCACCTGCAAGGTCACCGGGGCCGACGGTTATAAATACGAACCCGCCTGGGTCAATCCCTCCGATGCCGAAAAGAGAGGCATCCGGGACGGGGACATCGTCAAGGTGTTCAACGAGCGGGGCGTAGTGCTCTGCGGCGCCCGTGTCTGGGAAAGGATAATGCCCGGCGTAACCTACGTAGACCACGGGGCCCGCCATGACCCGGTGGTTCCGGGCCGGGTAGACCGCGGCGGCGCCATTAACACCATCGCTCCCTACGGGGTCTCCTCCCGTAACGCCGTCGGGCAGGCCACCAGCGGTTATCTGGTGGATGTCCGGAAAGTCACGGAAAAAGACCACGAGGAATGGCGAAAGATGGACCCCGAAGCATACGACGCGTGTTATAAAAGAGAATACGACCCGGCGTCAGGTTTACGCTTCAACGCCTGGGTTGAAGGATGCATGTAACAGTTAAAATCCTGTATAATCTCCTAGAAGTCGAAAAAGATTCACCTCATAGCAAAGGAGACATAAGAACATGAAAGCATTTGTTATCGATGTCGGAAGGTGCAACGGCTGCTACAGCTGTCAGATTGTCTGCAAGGACGAACACGTCGGCAACGACTGGACGCCCTACGCCAAGCCCCAGCCGGATACCGGCCAGTTCTGGATGAGGCTGACGGAGCATATTCGCGGCACGGTACCCAAGGTAAAGATGCACTACATCCCCACGCTGTGCCAGCACTGCGAAGAAGCGCCCTGCATACCGGCCTGCCCGGTCGAAGGTACAATCTACACCCGGGACGACGGACTGGTTATCATCGATCCCGAGAAATGCACCGGCTGTAAAGCCTGCGTGGACGCCTGCCCCTATAATGCTATCTTTTTCAACGAAGACCTTAATATCGCCCAGAAATGCACCGGCTGCGCCCACCTGCTGGACAGCGGCGAATGGACCGTTCCGCGCTGCGTCGATGCCTGCCCCACCGAGGCGATAAAATTCGGTGAAGAAGAAGACTTCAAAGACCTCATCGCCAAGGCTGAAGTGCTCAAGCCGGAATCAGGGGCTAAGCCGCGGATTTACTACCTCAACATCCCCAGGAAATTCATCGCCGGCACGGTTTACGACCCGGTTGAAAAGGAAGTAGTCATCGGGGCTGCGTGCAGTCTTAGCGGCAACGGCCAGAACCTGACCGCCACCACCGATAACTACGGCGATTTCTGGTTCGAGGGACTTGCTGACGGTGTTTATTCGCTGAACATCGAGGCTAAAGGCTTTACCGCCAAAAAATTCGACGACCTGAACACCGAAAAAGACATCAACCTGGGGGATATCCCGCTGAAAAAGTAGAGACCAAAGATAACATTATGTAAAATATAAGGGAGTTCGCAGTGACGTGGACTCCCTTTCTTATTCCCTACCTTTTCCCCACCGGTTAAAATATCTATTCCCACCCGAGCCACCCCGTTGCATCAGTGGCCTGTCCGGGTAATTACGTCAGAAACTCACGAAATATCAGTGCTGTGCCATGCACCATGCCCAGGTCTTTTCGGCGTCGGCGATAACCTGCCCGTCCGTGCGGAAATCCTGCGGACCGCAATCGTCGTAGTGAATAATTTCGTCTAATGCCCTGACCGGTTTGGGATTCGGCTGGCTGACCGGATAACCCAGTACCATCATGTCGTAAATCGTTAGCGACTCCGGTATGCCGATTATGTCCTTAATTTCCCGTTCCGTATCCGCGCGGGATGTGGAAGTATACCACTGTGAAGCCAGCCCCAGTGATGCCGCTGCCAGGTGCATATAAAGGAAGGCGCTGGCCAGACCTGAGTTATAAATGGCGGTAACCATGGCATTTTTTTCGCTGGGATGACCGGGCAGCCCTACTTTCGCCCTCCAGTCAGCCAGCAGGAAAATAAAAACCGGAGCGTCACGAAAGCTCTTTCGCGGGGAAGCCGGTGCATTGCCATCCCGGGCCGTATTGGTAATGGGGGGTGAGTGGCGGTCTATGGCAGCCACGATAGCATCTCTGACTTCCTTCTTTTTAACGACGACGAATTCCCACGGCTGGGTATGAAAGCCGGAAGGAGCCCAGCGTGCCACCTCGATGATTTTCTCGATATATCCCTCCGGTACGGGGTCGGGCTTGAACTGGCGGACGGTACGCCTTTTCCTGACTAAATCCAGCAGACAATCATACATCTTGTTCTCGCTCATATTACTCCCGTTATTAAATTCGTATATATTGACAGCGCTCATATGTTAACATAGAGTTTTTACTCCCCTCAAACCCTGTCTTTTTTAATGATTACAATGCTGGCGGCTTCGTGACTACCCCGTCGTTTTCACTTCGGGAACGATTTCAAGTTATAATGATACGAGACTAAACTTCGGAGGTACCGACATGTCCAGCCAAAAGCACATCGTCATCATCGGGGGTACGGCCTGCGGCCCCAAAGCCGCCGTCAGAGCCCGGCGCCTCGACCCCGCCGCCAGAATCACCGTTATCGAGCAGATAGATAACCTGTCCACCGCCACCTGCGGCCTGCCTTACTTCATTTCCGGGGTTATCAAAAATCGGGAGGATATGGTGGCGCAGGACGTCGGCTATTTCCGTGATGTTTTCGATCTGGACGTGCTGATACGCACCGAAGCTATTAATATCGATAGAAAATCTCATACCGTTAGAACGATCCGCCATGCGGACGGCAAGGAAGCAGCCGTAGAATACGACAATCTGGTAATCGCCACCGGAGCCGCCCCGATAGTACCCGACTGGGAAGGGAAAAATCTTCAGGGAATCTTTTCATTGACGGGACTTGCTGACGCCGATGCCATCCGCAACTATGTTACGCAAACGGATACGAAGGATATATCCATTATCGGGGCCGGGCTGATCGGCATAGAAATGGCGGAAAACTTCATGAAGCTGGGATTCAATGTAACCCTGATTGAAGCCCTCGACTGGATGCTGCCCAAACTACTCGACTTCGAAGTGGCTGCCTATACCCGGAAACACCTTGAAGACCAGGGCATAAACCTTCTCTTCGGGCAGCGCGTTTCCGGGCTCGAAGGTGATGCATCGGGTAAAGTACGGAAAGTTATCCTGGAAAACGGCGAAGTACCCGCCGGACTGGTGCTGCTGTCGCTCGGAGTGAGACCTAACGTAAACCTTGCCCGCGACGCCGGGCTTACCGTCGGGGAAACCGGTGGAATAGCGGTCAATGAAAAATTGCAGACCAACGATCCGGATATCTACGCCGGGGGTGACTGCGTGGAAAACACCCACCTGATTACCGGCAAGAAAGTGCTGGTACCCATGGGTTCCACCGCCAATAAACACGGCAGAGTCATCGGAACCAACCTCACCGGGGGCAACGATACTTTCCACGGCGTGCTGGGAACCGCGATAGTAAAGGTATTCGAGCACAACGTAGGACGAACCGGACTTACCGAGACGGAAGCACACCAGGCCGGTTACGAAACAACGACCGCGCTGGTACCGGGAGAGGAATTCGCCGATTACTACCCCGGCGGCGAACAGATACTGGTAAAACTTGTTGCTGAAAAATCAACCGGTAAACTCCTCGGCGTTCAGGTAGTCGGGCCGGGAGAGGCCGCCAAGAGAATCGACGTAATAGCCACCGCTCTGACCTTGGGGTGCAAGATGGAAGACCTGGCTAACCTGGACCTGTCCTACGCTCCTCCCTACAACAGCGCCATGGACCCGCTGCATCATGCGGCGAACATCATCCGTAACAAGCAGGCCGGAATCGCCAGAACACTCACGCCGATGGAAGTTAAAACCAAACTGGATAACGACGAAGAATTCGTTTTGCTGGATGTCCGGGGGGAAGACGAATGGAAACAGGAACGTTTCGATGTACCACAATCCAGATTACTGCCGCTGCCGGAATTACGCCGAAGACTGGAAGAACTGGACAGGAACGCCGAAATAGTGATTTATTGCCACACCAGCGTTCGCGCCTACCGGACGCAACGGATACTCGAAGGCGCCGGTTTCAGGAACGTGAAATTCATGGAGGGTAGTCTATCCGCCTGGCCTTATGACGATTACCTGAGTTAACCGCGGTATCCGCTAGTCCTGCTTCCGGCGCTGCGGCGGTATGCCCTTCAGGAACATATTCACCACGAAAGCAGCTATAGATACGAAGAGAAAAACGAAGAATACCTGGGTAATCGCCGAATTCAGGGCATTCTGGAGAGTATATAACAAATCGTTGAACAACTCCTGGCCTTTCGCACCCATTCCCGTGAACAGCTCCTGCAGGCTCATCCGGGCTTCTTCGTTAACCAGAGCTTGCGGATTATCGACGATAGCATTCAAGTCCTCCGTTGATAAATACTCCCTGACGCCGCCGGGCAGATTACCCAGAAAACTGGAGGCAAAACGGTTATTGAGAATGGAGCCGACCACCGCCATCCCGAAAACCCCGCCGAGAGGCCTGAGCAGCGTCATCATGGATGTGGCCGCACCCATGACCTTGTAAGGAACCGTATTCTGGACGGCCAGGGTATGTACCGGCATCACCAGGCCGGAACCCAGTCCTATTAGTACTATATTAATAATCGCCACCATAGTACTGGTTTCCGGTGTCATCCTGGCCAGCAGCACAAAGCCGACGGCACTCAGTGCAAAACCTATATTGCTTTGCAGTCGATAATGCCCTCCTGTCCTCGAAAGCAGTTGCCCGCTGATAAAACTCCCCACCGCTGCCGACAGCATCATCGGTGTTAGAAAACCGCCGCTCTCGGTGGCGGAAACACCCATTACTCCCTGAAAATAAAGCGGGATAAACGTCACCACCGGAAAGAACGACCCCCCCATCAGGAATCCCACCGCCGACGAGACGATCATCACGCGGTTATTAAACAGGTCCAGGGGTAAGATGGGTTCCTCAACGCGTTTTTCAATCAGCAGGAAAATAATAAACATCACCACGGTAAAACCGAACATCCCCAGGATAACCGGTGATGTCCAGGCGTAGTCCACGCCGCCCCAGGTCAGCGCCAGCACCAGCGGCGCGATAAACAGCGCCATCGTGACAGCGCCGAGGTAATCAAGCTTGTGTTTTTCGTGGCTGGCGCGGATTTGCGGGAAAAGGAAGATGAAAAACACGATAATCAGCAGACCAACCGGGACGGTGATGAAAAAGCACCAGCGCCAGCCCAGTGTATCGGTTATGATTCCTCCCAGTGTGGGACCGATGATGGTGGAAAGACCGAAAACCCCCGCCATAAATCCCATGTATTTGCCGCGTTCCTCGGGAGCGAACAAATCGGCCACGACGATGAAACCCAGCGCCGACATGACACCAAAACCGATACCCTGAAAGCCCCGGTAGATTATCAATTCGGTCATGCTGTTGCTGATACCGCAAAGGAACGAGCCTATCACAAAGAGACCCATGCCGATGATGAAAAGCCATTTGCGACCGTACATGTCGGACAGCTTTCCGGTAAGCGGCACAGCTATCGTTTCGGCAAGAATGTAAGAAGTGAACACCCAGGTATATTGACTGAATCCGCCGAGTTCGGTGATAATGGTCGGCATGGCGGTGGCGGTAATCGTCATGAATATGGAGCCGAGGAACATCGACAGCATTGTCCCGCCCATAGCCGTTATCACCTGTTTCCGCGGGAGATGACTTTGATAGGTCAGTATCTGTTCCTGGTTACTCAATCGGTGCTCCGTAAAGTTATATCTTGGAAAGAATTTCCCTCAATCTCCGCAGGGACACCGAGAGTTCTTTCAATTCTTCATCTGTCAGGTGCGATAGTTTTACCCGGAAATTAATACGTAAACTCCGGTCTTTTTCTTTCAGGATCGCCTTACCCTTGTCCGTGAGGACTATATTGGTTAAACGTCTATCGGCTTCATCAGCCTGTCTTTCCACCATCTGCAGGCTGACCAGCCGGTCTATCAAAGGGGTCATCTGGGATTTGGGTATTAACAGCTTCTCCCCGATTTCGGCGATATGCTGCGTATCGTTTTCCTGAATAAGTTTCATTATCTCAAAATGGGGAATGGAGATATCCTCTCCGATCTTGGCGAAAGCAGCTCTGACTACCTTCCGGTTAATTCCCCGTCGTATTAGCGGCGGCACCGCCAGTAATTCCCCGATGACAATATCCAGCATGTCTTTTTTCATTTGCCTTTTCCCTGCACTTTTTAGTTCATAAACCTGATAGTTATGATTATGAACTATTCTAGCATCGCCGCCTTATACGGTCAACCCTCCGGATGGGGATTATTGAATTCGGTGACCTGCTGTATTAGAATTAACCTGCCTGGTTACGGGTGGGAAAATGAGTAAATGGGAAAAAGAAAAGCAACGGGTACTGGAAGCCGCCCGGGAAATGCTAAACAAGGGGCTGGTCGTCGGCACTTCCGGTAATGTCAGCCAGCGCCTGACTGCTGACGCTAACAAGAAGTTGATAGCCATAACTCCCAGCGGCATCGCCTATGACTCCATGAAAGCCGAAGATATCCAGGTTATCGATTTTCAGGGGCAAACGGTGGAAGGCAGCTTGACTCCTTCCACGGAAACAAGACTTCACCTTGCTATCTATAAATTCCGGGATAATATAAACGCTGTCATTCACACTCATTCGGTTTTTGCCAGTGCGTTATCCGTTACCGGTGCCGGCATTCCCCCGGTTATGGAAGACCAGGTAGCCCTGCTCGGAGGAGAAATCAAGCTGGCAAAACACGCCGTTTCCGGTAGTCCGGAACAGATAGACTATGTGCTGGCGGCACTGGAAGACCGCCATGCCGTCCTCCTGCCGAACCACGGCGCCGTGGCTACCGGGCGTACGATTCGGGAGGCTTTCACTGCCTGTGAACTGATTGAAAAAACGGCCAAGATATACATCCTGGCGAAGCTTTCCGGAGAGGTCAACCGATTACCGCCTGAAATTATGGAAGCCATGAAAGCAATCCACCAACAGGCACGTTAGTGATAAATAGTAAATCCTGTTCACATAAAATTATCTGGAGTTTGACATTTTAGGCCGATTTAACGTAAACTATTATGGCATAGTTTCCTAGATATTACAGTAAAGAGAACCTCACGTCCCCATCCACAAGAAAGGCTGCCAGATTCAACAAGGCGTTGAAGCTATAGTTAAAAATGGGATTGCTTAAAGGAAGAAGAAAAGCATTCTCCATGACACCAGACCGTGGTACGCTACCTCAGCCGATTTACGGATTTGACAGTAGCTGAGGAATTCTGGCAGTTATAAAACCGTCTTTCCCGATATTCTCCGATTTCTACCGATCAGGAACGATTGGTTTTCTATTTGTGTCTATTCCCTTGAATGAAATAAGCAAACTGGAGGAAAACAAATGGCATATCCGAAATTCGAAAGCATTCTGCTAGAAAAAGACAAGGATTACCCCAAAGTTACTTACCTTACCTTGAATCGAGCGGACAAGAACAACTGCATCAGCATCGGTGAAGAATACATGACCGGCGATATCAAGAAAGCCATGTGGGAAATCAACCACGATGATGACTGTAACGTGGTCATCTTCAAGGGCGCCGGCAGGAACTTCTGCGCCGGGTTCGATCTCTCCATGGTCTACCGCGTTTACGGCGGTGCTAAGGGCGTCAAACCCAGCCAGAGAATCAGGCTGCAGACCGACCAGGACCAGCTTTACGGCTTCCCGCAGGCCATCCTGGACTGCAACAAGGTCGTCATGGTGCAGGTACACGGCTGGGCTATCGAAGCCGGCCTGTACATTACCAAAGCCGCCGACATCGTCATCTGCGCCGACAACGCCAAGTTCTCCCAGATGGGACAGCGCCTGGCTTTCGGCGGTCTGCCCACTCTCCCCATCGAGCTGGTCATGGGCCACACCAAGAAGGTCGAAGAAATCCTGCTGACCGGCCGCACCATCAGCGGCCAGGAGGCGGAAGAAGCCGGTTACGTCACCAAGTCTGTTCCCGAAGAAGACCTGGAATCAGAGGTGAAGAACCTGGCCGCCGCTATCTCCCTGCTGCCGCGCGACTGCGTCGTCATGGGTAAATTCGCCCGTCGTCACATGCTGGACCGGCTGGGACTGACCAACCTCAAAGAGGTTATCCTTTACCATACCTTCAGTACCAACCTCAAGTACAGCGAAGACGAGAGAGAACTCATGTTCATCCGCGACCGCGAGAGCATGGGCGAACGCGAAGCTTTCCACAAGATGCACGAGAAGTACGAAGAACGCCTCAACCGGACCAAATACTTCAAGAGCTATCGCCCGGAGAAAAAGAAATAAACAGCCAACCATCCTCAAAAAGGAGTTAGACTATGGCAACACCTGGGAAGAAATATCCCGAATTCGTCAAAGATGACTATTTTAAGATAGATGTCGAGTGCCACTTTAGCGGCGAGGCTGGCAAGAAATACTTTAACTACTTCCCGGAATACAGAAAGTGGGCCTGGGGTACTGCAGAGACCGCCCGGGCTTTTAACGCCATCCCCCACCACTCCGGCAAGGACTGGAATGAGCCGCCGGTAACCAAAGGGGAAAAATCGGACCTGCCGGAAGAAGACCGGTTGATCACGTACCTAGACCGCTACGGGATAGATATGGTCTGTCTTCTTCCCGAATCCATGATGGATACCACCGGGTACACCACCAAGTGGTCGACTAACGGCCAACTTCTGGCCGCCCAGGAAAAATACCCGGATAGAATAATCGTCCAGCCTCACGTGGGCCCGATGATCAAGAGGGGCATGAAAGAAGTCCTCTGGGAGCTTGACTACCTGGCACAGGAAAGGGGCTGTAAGATTTTCAAGTTCTACCCGCCGGAAGACACCTACATCAACGACGAGAGGATATGGCCTTTCTACAAGAGATGCGAAGAACTTGGAGTTGTTGTCTCCATACACACCGGCTGGAGTTGGTGTCCCCCGGGTAAGGCAAAATACTGCCTGCCGGTCCTGCTGGATGACGTCACGAACGACTTCTACGACCTGAAAGTCATCGCCTTCCATGCCGGCTGGCCGCTCTGCCATGACCTGAACATGGTGGCTCTGACTCACCCCAACGTATACATCAGTCTGAGCCTGATTATGCCCTGGTACCGGGCGGCACCCCGGCGTTTGGCCGAAATCATCGGCGAGGCGATTCAGTTCGCCGGACCGGAACGCATCGTCTGGGGGACCGATTTCTACGGTCCCGGCGGGCTGTTCAGGGAAGCGACTATAGGCCTGAGAACGTTCGAGATGCCGGAAGACCTGCAGAAAGGCTACGGCTTCGCCCCGGTAACCGACGAAATCAAGGGTATGATTTTCGGTGAAAACCTGGGTAAATTACTAGACATCGACACTTCCAAGCGTCGTGCAAAATAAGGAATTAATTAGAAAAGGAGAGATTCATCATGCATGATTTATTTCCCAAGCTGTTCTCGCCGATAAAACTCGGCTCACTGGAAGTTAAGAACAGAATCGGCGGTTCCTGTACCACCACCGGCGGCGCTGATATCAACGGGTACATTACCGAAGAGTGCCTGTATTCTTATGCCGCCCGGTGCGAAGGCGGTGCCGGTTTTATTACCATTGAATGTACCTTCGCTACCGACTGGGGCGCCAAGACCACCAGTTTCGGCAACCCCCGCATCAGCGGTCGTGCCTACTACGAAGGCATGTCCAACCTGGCTGAAGCCATGAAACAGATGGGTGCCCGGGCATTCATCCAGATTACCCCCAGCTTCGGCCGGCAGGGTTCCGGTCGTCTGTCCGGCGAAACGCCGGCGGCACCCTCGGCAATCCCCTCGGAGAGGCCGCAGGACTACGAAGACCGGATTATGCCCCGCGGTTATGAGACCAAGGCTCAGACTCTGGGCGGTACCACCGTCCCCAGGGTACTCACCATCGAAGATATCGAATACATGGAAAGGACCTTTCCGGATGCCGTAGCCGCGGCCCGTATTTGCGGCTTTGATGCCGTAGAGTTCCACAGCCCGCACGGCTATCTCATCCACGAGTTCCTCTCACCGCGCTCCAACCAGCGTAACGACTACTACGGCGGGTCGCTGGAGAACCGCTTCCGCTTCCTCCGCAACCTCCTGGTCGCGTCACGCCGCAGAGTCGG
>JASFHJ010000006.1:0-15064 GCA_050123255.1 Dehalococcoidia bacterium | reverse complement strand
GGATGGAAGCCGTTACCGTTGCTTATTTGCAGTTCCAGCGAGGGCTGTCCCGCGCCGCTGCTTTTCTTTGGGCGGGAACGCTTTCTGATTATCCGGTAAAGTTGCCCCCCGACCGTAAAATCGAATTCCACTTCCATTTCCGACTGCGCGGTATTAATGAGGTCGTCGTCGCTGCCGGCCCGGGCTTTGCCCCAGAGCGCCCAGGTTATGGCGTCGATGATGGCCGATTTTCCGTGTCCGTTATCGCCGGAGAGGCATGCCAGGTGAATGCTATCGAAATTCAACGACGGAACATCGTCCCGATAGCACATGAAGTTTCTCAGCTTCAGCTTGACCGGTATCATACTGACTACTCTTTGATATACTGCTTGCCGGGAACGGTGGTGAAGTGGAAAATGGGGCGGTCGACCCGTTTTAGTATCAACGGGCAGTGTTTCATGCCGGCCGGTACGAACAGCATGGCGCTTTTGGTGATTACCTGCTTTTCGTCCTCCAGCCAGATTTCTATCTCGCCGCCGAGGTCTTCGGGATTGGCGGGGTCGTTGCCGCAAAACCCTATTATCTCATCGGTATCGTGTACGTGGGAGGTGTCCTCCAGGGTGGCGGCGGCTTTCAGGTACCAGGCGGTGTTCATGTGAAAAGCCCCTTCGACTACGTTTTCGTCCAGCCAGAGGATGCGGGTGGCATACCGGGAATATGCCTCGGCGATTTTTTGTTTTTCCTCCGGGATTTTAAGCTCGGTGACGATGTACTTTTCATGGTCCGCTTCGGGCGTACGGGATTCGTCCTGTTGCTGTAGGTAAGTACCGCCGGTAACGGTAGAGAAGTGGAAAATAGGCCTGTCCACGCGCCTGAGTACGAGAGGGCAGTGCTTCATTCCCGCCGGTATAAAAACCATGGCGCTTTTATCGATAATATATTGTTTATCGTCCAGCCACAGCTCGATCTCGCCGTGCAGGTCGTAGGGACTAGCGGGGTCGTTGCCGAAGAAACCCAGTATTTCATCGACGTCATGCGTATGTGACCCCGCCCCCCGGGGAGAATGCTTGAGATACCAGGAGCAGTTCATCTGGAAAGCGCCGTCCACCACGTTTTTGTCCACCCAGAGGATGCGGGTGGCGAATGTCTTGTAACGGCTGACGAATTCCGGGGAGAAGTCGGGGGTTTTAAGTTCCGTTACAACGTATTTGCCGTATTTCGATTCGGTCATTTTACATAATCTCCATATTTCGAGAATTCCTGTTTATATGTTTTTTTAACATCTTTAGTGGAGAATTAAGAAGCCTGTTCCGCCGGTTACATCAGTGTATGTCCAGGTTTATGTTATCCTTGATGTATTTTCCCGTGATGGAAAAGGCCAGGAACAGGAATGGCCGGTCGACCCGTTTTATTTTCAGGGGACAGTGCCTCAGGCCGGCGGGACAGAGGACGAAGCAGCTTTTCTTGAGCAGGTATATTTCGTCTTCCAGCCAGAGTTCCACCTCCCCGCCGAGGTCGCTGGGATTGTTATGGTCGTTGCCGATGAATCCCAATATTTCGTCGAAGTCATGGGTGTGGGCCGGTGTCCCCATCTCTTCTGCCTTCCAGTACCAGGAGCAGATAATGCTGGTAGAGCCCTTCATTATCTCGTCTTCCAGCCATAATACCCGGGTAGCTCTATTACTGTACCCGTGCTCCTCGTCCCTCTCCCGTCCCCCTTCGGGTTGCCTGAGTTCCTCGAGGATGTATTTTTCATATTGTCTATCCGGCATTTTACTTCTCCTATCGATTGAGTTATATAACGGTATTGTAGCATCTTTTCACGGATAATCCTAAACTTGAATGTCGATTTGACTACCGGCGCGTTCGGTGGTATCATACCGGGGTAGATACTTGTTTTTCAAAAAGGGGGTGTTGATGTTACCACAAGTTGCCGTAAAATTCCATAGCGTCTTCACGCCCGTACGGGTGTCCGGCTAACTCTGGTTGTAAGTAAGAAAGCGATATAGCCGCTCCGTCGGGAGCGGCTTTTTATGTTTTTCCCCATATACCGCGGGTGTGAAGTACCGCGGTTTTTCTTTATTCCCGCATTATTTATGAACAGGATGATTTTTATGGCTGATGAGGAAAAATATTCAAGAGATAACGGCAATACTGAAAGAGGGCAGGGGAACAGGCAATTCGTTTGCCGGTATTGCGGATTAATTGTCGATATGAACGCATCGGGAACCCGGCATCGCAATCACTGTCCCGGTTGCTTGAGAAGTGTTCACGTAGATGAAGAAAAGGGGGATCGTTCGGCGGATTGCGGCGGCATCATGGAGCCGATAGGTGTGGCGGTGCGTCAAAACGGCGAATGGGTACTGATACACAGATGTACTGCCTGCGGTGTTTTGAAGGGCAACCGCGTCGCCGGTGACGATAATGAAATGGCTTTGTTATCGTTGGCGGTTCGTCCGGTAGCCCGGCCGCCTTTTCCCCTCGACGGATTATACAAGGAGAAAAACAGCAAAATCAGCAAAAGGAGAAAATCGTGAATATCCCGGATTTCCTGACGAGATATTATCAAAAGGGGGAGTATCCCTTTATGTCCCTGAACGACCTGCCGCTTGAGGAAGCGAACAGGGTTAAAACTGAATATTGTACCAGAAATGGTATCGGAAAATTTTACGCACAGGATGATTACCTGATTCACCGGAAAGAAATTGAAAACTGGATATGCCGTGAGTTAATCAGACTCGGTGGTAATCCCGTGGATAAAGTGCCGGTATACATGGTTTTGGGCGAATCACCGGAAGGGGAGTTCGATATCCGGGCTGAAATTCAGCAGAACGCCGAAGAAATAAAGATACCGGTAAGTGATATCGATTTATCCTCCATCAGCTTCACTTATCCGGATAGTATGTACGAACATATCGTTGATGACGATGGTAATCTGGTTTCGGCGAGCCGCACCAACACGCCCACGGTATATACCTATGAGGATTTACCTTCGGTAGTTGAAAAATACAGGATATATGAAAATTACAGGTTTAACATAGAAGCACAGGTCTGGGACCGGGAGATGCTTCACCGGTTCTGGCTCGAAACAAAAGGAGAAATAAAAAATTGAATATCAGTAAAGAAAGAATGACCGAATTATTGAAAAACGACCGCTATCCCCTCTCTGCTAAGTACGACCCCGAATGGGTGCTGAAGGGCTGGATGGGACCTAACGTTCTCTGGCTGACGGAATGGCTTTGCGAAAAGGTGGAGTTGAAACCCGGTATGCGCGTGCTGGACATGGGCTGTGGGAAAGCGTTGAGTTCCGTGTTTCTGGCGCGGGAGTTCGGGGTGCAGGTCTGGGCCAACGACCTCTGGATTTCCGCCGCGGAAAACTGGCAGCGTATCCGGGAAGCCGGACAGGAAGAGCAAATATTCCCCATCCACGCCGAGGCTCACGCTCTCCCCTATGCCGATGATTTTTTCGATGCCATCGTCAGCCTGGATTCTTACCAGTACTACGGCACCGACGATTTGTATCTGGAATATATCCTCAAACTCGTCAAACCGGGCGGTCAAATCGGCATCGTCGCGCCGGGCCTGGTACGGGAATTTGAGGGAGGAGTTCCGGAACACCTTACCCGGCCCAGGTCCGACGGTAGCGTATTCTGGTCACCGGGATGCTGGTGCTTTCATACTGCTGCCTGGTGGCAAAACCACTGGCAAAAGATGGGTTTGGTTGAGCTGGAGGTGGCGGAAGTCCTACCGGACGGCTGGCGGGATTGGCTCCGGTATGAGAAAGCCTGTGATGAGGCTGGTACGCTTATCTTTCCGTCCGAGGAGGAAACCCTTACCGAAGATGCCGGCCGTTACCTGGCTCTTGTCCGGGCGGTGGCGCGGAGGGTGGAAAATGAATGAAGATATTCCCGTGGTATTGAAACAGCTTGGCTGGAACGTCTTCTTTGGGGAAGCCTTCCGGGGTTTGGAATCCCCGGATTGGGTTCCGGCCAGGGTCACCAATCAGCAGAAAGGCCTCTACACCGTACGTGGAGAGGCCGGAGAGATGAAAGCCGCCGTGGCTGGCCGCCTTCGCTATCGGGCCGGCGGGAATGACATCTACCCCGTGGTCGGCGACTGGGTAGCGGTTCTGCCGGAAGGGGACCGGGCGGTCGTTCGGGCCGTTCTTCCCCGTAAAAGCAGCTTTTCCCGTAAAATATCCGGTGGGCGGGACAGAACGAGCGGTGGTAATACTCAGGAACAGGTCGTCGCCTCCAATATTGATACCGTGTTCCTCGTCAGCGGACTCGACGGCGGCCGTAATTTTAACCTCAGGAGTATCGAACGCTATCTTACCGTTGCCTGGAACAGCGGAGCGCAGCCGGTAATCGTGCTCAATAAATCCGATGTCTGCGACGACGTTACGTCACGGGTAAACGAAGCGGAATCGATCGCCGCCGGAGTTCCCGTGTACGCTGTGAGCGCCGTCCAAAAAACGGGAATGGATAAATTAAAGATATACCTGACCGAAGGCAACACCGTGGCGCTATTAGGGCGGTCCGGCGTGGGGAAATCCGCTCTTATCAATGCGATGCTCGGTGAAGACCGCCTGCAGGTCGGTGCGGTTCGGGAGAAGGACTTACGCGGTCGGCACACCACCACCTACCGCGAGCTGATAATTCTACCGGACGGCGGGGTGGTTATCGATACGCCCGGTATGCGCGAGTTGCAGCTCTGGGGTGAGGAAGATTCCCTCGACGATGCTTTTGACGATATTGAGAGTGTGGCACGGGGGTGCCGTTTCTCCGATTGTAGCCACAGCAGCGAGCCGGGGTGCGCCGTCCGGGAGGCTATCGAGAAGGACGTTATCGATGAGTCACGATTTCAAAGCTACCTGAAGCTGAAACGCGAACTGAAATACCTGGCGGCGCGCCGTGATGACCGCGTCCGGATAGAGGAAAAGGACAGGTGGAAAAAGATATCCCGGTGGGCCAAGCAACTGAAGAAAAATAAATAAGCTTTCTTGACCCCTTTCACCTTCTCCCCGTACAATAGAAAAGTATGTTTGAAGTCCTCAGTGAAAAGCTGAGCAATGTCTTCCGCGTGCTGGGAAACCGCGGTAAACTCACCGAAAAAGATATCGACGAGGCTTTGCGGGAAGTACGCCTGGCGCTGCTGGAAGCCGATGTGAATTTCAAGGTGGTCAAAGATTTCACGTCCCGTGTCAAAGAACGCTCCATCGGCAAAGAGGTCATGGAGAGCCTCACTCCCGCCCAGCAGATTATCAAAATCGTCAACGAAGAGCTAATCGCCACCCTCGGCGAAGAAGAACAGGGCAAACTCTCGACGGCTCCCCAGCCGCCTACCGTTATCATGATGGTGGGACTCCAGGGCAGCGGCAAGACCACCACCGCCGCCAAGCTGGCTTATCAACTGAAGCATTCCGGGCAGACCCCCCTGCTGGTGGCGGCGGATAACCGGCGCCCCGCGGCCATCGAACAGCTGATTACCCTGGGTAAACAGCTCGATGTTGCCGTTTATAGTGAAAATCCCAGGGAATCCAGTAAGGACATCAGCAGTCACGCCATGTCCCAGGCAAAGAAACTCTCGGCTACTCATGTCATTATCGATACCGCCGGCCGGCTTCACATCGACGATGAACTGATGACGGAGCTGGTGCAGGTCAAGAAATCCGTCAAACCCCACGAAGTGATACTGGTCGTCGATGCCATGACCGGACAGGACGCCGTCAAGGTGGCCGAGGAGTTCAACGCCAGGGTGGATATCACCGGGCTGATATTGACCAAGATGGACGGCGATGCCCGTGGCGGTGCGGCGCTTTCGATAAGGTGGATAAGCGGCGTGCCCATCAAGTATATCGGCATCGGTGAGAAAGTGGACGCGCTGGAGGTCTATCACCCCGACCGCCTGGCTTCGCGGATTCTGGGCATGGGCGATGTCCTGACCTTCATCGAAAAGGCAGAAAAGACCCTCGATGAAGAGAAAGCCATGGAGCTTCAGAAGAAGGTCAAGACGGCTACCTTCAACCTTGAGGACTTCCTGGAGCAGCTGAAAGCAATAAAAAAGATGGGACCTATCGCTCAACTGGCGGATATGCTGCCGGGTATGTCGAAGATTGCCAGCCGCCTGCCCGACGGCGCCCAGGAGGAACAGCTGAAGAAAGTGGAAGCTATCATCCTTTCCATGACCCCAGAGGAAAGACAGAATCCGTCTATCATCGGCGGCAGCCGGCGGCGCCGTATTGCCCACGGTAGCGGCACCCATACCAGCGATATCAACAAACTGCTCAGCCAGTTCCAGCAGATGCAGAAGCTCATGAAGATGGGTGCCAAAGGTAAAATCCCCAGGAACATGATGAATTTGTTCGGCGGGTAGTATACCGAAAGGTTGATTTACCGGGTTCGTTGTTGACCTGCCGGATGTCCTCAAGTAGCGATTGGTGTCCGTTTTCTGTTTCATGCATAATAATATAGCCATGCTTGATAAATGTGGAAAATATCAGATTAAGGAGCAACGATATGGCAACCTCAAATTCGCCGGAAGAATATCAGAAAGAACTGGATGCCCTGAAGGATGAAATAGAACGAAAGACCGGGAAGACCACGGAACAACTCTACGAGGAACGGGAGAAGAGAGTAAGAGATGTTATTGGACTAAAGGTGCCTGATAGGGTGCCTTTTGCTATCAACTTAAATACCAGTAGGTATTGTGGTATCCCTAACTCGGCGGCATACTATGACCCTATCGGCTGGAAGAGGGCTATGCGGAAAATCACCCTCGATTTTGAACCCGACATGTGTAATGCCGGATTACCGACATCGGGCACGGCCCTGGAAATCCTCGATGTTAAAAACCGGTTGTGGCCGGGTGGTCCGCTGCCTCCGGACTACGAATACCAGTTCCTCGAGGGTATGTTTATGAAAGAAGACGAATACGATATTTTCCTTAACGACCCGTCGGATTTCGTCGTACGTTATTTCTTGCCGAGGATGTACGGGGCTTTAGCGCCGCTGGCTGATCTCCCACCTCTCGGCAGCATATTCCAGGGCTTTGAAGGTATCGTTCCGCTGTTTAATCGTCCCAAATTCATTAAAATGGCCAGGTCTGTGGCTAAAGCCGGGGAGGAAATGACGAAATTCCGCGAGACTATTGGTGATTCGTATGAAGAGCTGGCCCGGCTGGGTTTCCCGCCTTTCGCTCATATCGGCGCCGGCGGTGTTGGCGGGGCTCCCTATGATACCGTTTCATCTTTCCTGAGAGGTATGCAGGGGGCGATGACGGATATGTTCCGGCAACCGGAAAAGCTGCTCAAGCTTTGCGATATGATACTGGGACAACGAATAGAGAGGGCGATTGCGGCTGATTCCGGCGAGAGAGGTAATCCTAAACGCATTGGCATGCCCCTCTGGCGGGGCGATAAAGCTTTCATGTCCGAAGCGCAGTTCAAAAAGTTCTATTGGCCGGGTTTGAAGAGGGCTTTACAGGCTACAATCGACCTCGGTAACGTCCCTGTTCCTTTCTTCGAAGCCGAATTCGGTGACCGTCTCGCATGCCTGCTGGAATTACCCAAAGGTAAAGTTATCGCTTCGATCGAATACATGGATGTGGATGCAGCCATAGAAATTCTGGGTGATCACACCTGCATGTATACCAGGATTCCTTTGACTTCTAAAGTATGGTCACTTCGGGAAGTAGAGAGATATACCAAGGAGCTGATTGACAAATTCCGCGGTAGGGCAAGCCTTCTCCTTAATATCAGGCTTCCCGACAACGGGACCCGGGAAGAAATGATTGCGGTCATTGATTCTATAAAGCAATACGGACGGTACTGAACAGGTAAAGAATCAATGACTGGAACAAAGTGCCGGCAGTCACGAATGAAAAAGGGCATTCACCGATAAAGAACCGGAAAAAATGGAAAAACGAACGCTGAATTTCATTTGTTGATATCGGCCGGCTATCCGCCTTGATTAACCGGGGATTAAGGCGGATTTTACTTGTCTTTTTATTAACCCTGCCCCCTTTGTGCTCTGTTCTCATCCCCTCAATTCCTGTCCCTCGCTGAAACGGAATCACTTCCGGGGGCAGGGCCGCATTATAAACCGATACTCGGCGTATTTCTCTGGATTGAGCCGCTCCGGGCTACATTTCTATTATCTGGGTCCCTTCCGGTAGTTCGAAAACGCTGTCGTCAATATCGGAGAAATCTACATTAAGGAATTCCATAACGGTATCTTCCCCGTTTATCATTGCCTCTGTCCGGAGAGGAAAGCCCGTTTCGGTCCATACCCAGAGTGTGATGTCGTTATTATCCGAGGTAAACGTAATTACCGTACAGGGTTTTCCATCGATTTCTTCCGTGCCGGTGATAACCGGGTCGTTGTTCAGAACATCCTGCATATCACCTTGCATGGTACCGTGAACCAGTTGATTAGTATCGAGGGCCATCTTGGTTGCCGTATTCTGGTCCGGCATATACGAGTACATTATTTCTTCGTCCAGGAGGAATATCATGACAATGGTCTGACCATCCTGGATATACTCCGCTCTCTGTTTGCCAGCCTTTTGCCAGATTTTGCCGGTCATATCCATCTCAGCGCTGACGACATGCAGGTCGTACCTGACATTTTCGCTGCCAGTCCACTTGCTCAGGAGCCCGGCTAGAGGGTCCTCGGTCGTGGTAGTGGCTGGTGTTGTGGTTTCAGTTGATGTTGTGGAAGTAGATGTCGTGGTCTGATCTGGTGTCGTTGTAGTTGGTGTTGTCGTGGTTGGTGTCGTGGTTTGATCCTGTGTTGTCGGAGAAGAACTCGTAGTGGCCGTAGTTGATTCGCCGCAGGCTGATAACGGGCATAGCATTACTAGAAGGAGTAGAAGCCCGGCAGCCATTAATAGGTGTTTCATCGAGTTTTTCCTTCCTAAGTAAAAGTAATCGGCCATATTTTCTTATCGTTTGGAAATCGGGATGGATAGGCACGTAAATTTGGCCTTTGATGGTATATATCATATATGAACTATTGGTTATTGTCAAGTTGGTTTTAATTCGTCACAGGCGTGGTTTTTTAGTTATATCTTATCCTTAAGTAAGGGGGAATTAAGTACTTCTCATATAACGATTTCCCTTTTTTATTGAGAGAGGGGAGGACAGAGGAGGATGAGACGACCATAATTCACGGAGAACAATTAAGGACTCAACAGGTATAATTTGACATGGCGAAACTGCCCGGATTATTGTGGTATTAGCGTTTCCCTGAAAGGAGGTTCGAGTATTCATGAACAGTAAACGGATATTCACCGATGAAGAACTTGAGGAGATGGGAAAGCGGACGTTGGACGTCCTCAAGGAAGCCATCGACGCCGGAGACAAAGAAAAGGCAAAAGAACTGGCCGGGCGCATGTACAGGGAGTTCAACTACCTCCATGACGGCTATTTCACCTGGGTCACCGGTCTGCAAACGTATATATATGAGAAACTCGGTGTTAATGCCGTGGAAGAAGCCGAGCGCCGTGCCCATACTATCGAGTCGAAGATTGCCTTTATCCCGTCCGGCAAGACCGGTTTCCGTGACCGCGTGATTGGTATGATCGGCGGGTTGCGGGGGCACCTCCAGCCGATTGAAATCAAAGAGGACGATGAGAAGGTGACCATCACCATGAAGCCCTGCGGTTCCGGGAAACGGCTTATCGATATGGGTGGTTATGAGGCGGGGTTGGCCAGGGTCAAGGAACCGCACCGCATCACCTGGGGTATGAAGGATTTCCCTCTCTACTGCGCGCACTGTCCGGTGATGGAGGCGCTGGATATCGAGAACACCGGCGATTTCGCCTTCTGTCGTTTCGCTTCCGACCCCATCGGTGAGGAAGACTGCCAGTTCGTCTTTTACAAGGACCCGGCGGACATCCCCGAAGAATTCTATACGCGGATAGGAAAGCAGAAACCCGGCGTTAAATAGTCCTTGGGTTTAAGGGGATAGCCGCTAAACTGCCTGGCGGCGCCCAGGAAGCGCAGTTGAAAAAAATTGAGGCTATCATCCAGTCGATGACGCCCGATGAGCGGCAGAACCCTGCCATAATCGGGGGGAGCCGTCGTAAGCGCATCGCCCGGGGCAGCGGCACCGCCCCCCTCCCCAACGACGTCAACCAGCTTTTGAACCAGTTCCAGCAGATGCAGAAGCTGATGAAGATGAGCGCGGGCGGCAAACTGCCGAAGAACCTGATGGGGATGTTCGGGAGGTAGTCTTACTGCTGGATGTCCGGCGGATAGAAGTCCATGTAAGCCGCGTATTCTACATCATCCATCCGGGCAACTTCTTCGCCGTCTTTTATCAGCACTACCGTCACCGGTGTACCCGTCGTAGCCGTGGCCACTCGGCAGGATATCTCGGTCCCCGTTACCATGAAGTCAAGCACGGGAGAGCTCTCCGTCAGCTTGCCTTCGATGTCAGTTTCCTCCGTACGGCTGCCGGTAAGGTATTTCACCTCGTGCGTGCAGAAACCGGTGAACTCAACCCCGGGTGGGCCGGATACCCGGATAGCGAACTCGGAATTTGATGGGCTAATAATATCGCCGGAGCAGGATGTCATACCGGCGGCCATAAGCGCCAGCGAAAACAGGAACACTCCGGTAAAGGGTATGTTTTTCGCTTATTTACTCCAGGTAGTCCTTCAGCTTCCGGCTGCGTGACGGGTGGCGGAGCTTTCTGAGCGCTTTGGCCTCTATCTGGCGGATGCGCTCCCGCGTCACGTTGAACTCAACGCCCACTTCCTCCAGCGTACGGGACCGCCCGTCTTCCAGTCCGAAGCGCAGTTGCAACACCCGCTGCTCACGCGGGGTAAGGGTGCCGAGGACATCTTCAATCTGTTCCTTTAAAAGCTGCTTGGAGGCTATGTCCACCGGCGGCAGGGCGTTCCGGTCCTCGATGGAGTTTCCCAACGGGCTGTCCTCTTCTTCGCCGATGGGTGATTCCAGGGATATCGGCAGCTGGGACACTTTGACGATCTCCCTGACCTTGTCCGAGGACACTTCCATCTCTTTGGCAATCTCCCGCGAACTGGGCTCGCGGCCGTACTCCTGGGCCAGCCGGCGGCTTATCCTGAGGAGCCGGTTGATGGTCTCCACCATGTGCACGGGAATGCGTATCGTGCGGGCCTGGTCGGCGATGGCGCGGGTCAGCGCCTGGCGTATCCACCAGGTCGCATATGTGCTGAACTTGTACCCCTTGCGGTAGTCGAATTTCTCCACGGCTCTCATCAGCCCGATATTACCTTCCTGGATAAGATCAAGGAGTGACATGCCGCGGCCGATATGCTTCTTGGCGACGCTTACCACCAGGCGTAAATTGGCTTCGATCAGGTGTCTTTCGGCGTTTTTCCCGTTCTGGATTACCTTGGAAAAATAACTGGAAAATTCCCTTTCATTTAGCCGGATTTTTTCCAGGAAAGCGTTGTCGGCTACCAGGTTTTCGATATCTTTGAACTTTGTTTTCTTCCCGATGGCAGTGCGGACATCTTGCGGCAGCAGCCGGCTGCACAACGAAAGCCTGATAATCTTTTCTTCGACGTCGCCGGTAGGCTCTTCGAGTTTGGCGGCGATATCCTCGATAAGCTCCGGCTCGATGGCGTTATCTATCTTTTCTTGGAGTACTTCGTTGTAAATACTCTCGATGAATTCGTCCGTCTTCTTCAGGCTGAAATGCCCCCGGATAAGGTTGATGAAGGACTGCATCTTCGCCAGCATCCGAATCATCGCCACGATTATATCGGTGGACGAGGGTTGGCGCCCGTGCTGCTGCAGGTACTCCTGCTTGATGTCGCCGATAAGCTTTCCCTCTTCCATCTGCTTGGCGAGGATTTTTTCGTTATCGGCGGTGAGGAGTTGTACCCTGCCTATTTCGTGAAGATATATTCGCACCGGGTCGTCGGTGATATCCTGTTCTGATAACTCGTCGGACGAAAGTCCTGCTTCCACATGCGGGGGTGCGTTCTTGCCGGAATCGGGAGACTTCGGACCTGATGCGTTGTCGTCCTCATCATCATCGTTTTTTATGCCGGGAAACTTTTCATCTTCATTGAGTTCATCATCGACTTCATCATCGTCGTCGTCATGATTATCATCGGTTTTCAACTCATTATCCTTTTCTTTCGCCATCCTTCATCTCCTCGCTTCTTTTGGCTTGAGCTTCTTCCGCGACTGGATTTCCTTAAGCCGATTGCTGATATTTATCAGTTCTTCGTCGGATTTCCCGGAGTCCGTTCCCCGGGCGAGGGTATTCCTCAGGTATTTTTCCTCGAGGTCCAGTATTGATTTCACGTATCTCTGCTCGATGTTATTGGTAGAAAGTAATTCTCTACCTATTATTTTATCATATTGTTCATAGAGTGTGGGATCCAGGCTTTCTTTTATATCCGTTTCATCATTATTTGCCTGCCACGCCCTGAATATCTCCCGGTTTTCGCTGTGTTCAAAGTATTCCGGCAGGAGTGTTTCCTCCATGGTTTTCAGTTCCGGATATTGCAGTAACAGGGTCAGGCAATATTCCTCCAGCGGACTGGCTAACTGTAGATGTGTCGTTGCGGGTATCGCCGTTTTCGTGGCCGGCGCCTTCCGTCTGGCGCTAGCCGGTTTTAGCCTGGCTAGAGTCTGGTTAATGGTTTGCACGTCTACCCTGGCGGTATCGGCCAGCTTTTGAATGTAATGAGCCTGCCGGACGGTATCGGACATGCTGTTGATGATGGGCCCCAGCTTATTGACGGCGGCGGACTTATCCCGCGCTGTCGACAAGTCCAGCGGGGCTGTAGTCCTGTCGAACAGGAAATCCATCAGTGGTATAGCGGTATCTATCAGGTCCTGCCAATTGTTCACATCTTCTTTAATGATGTCGTCCGGGTCTTTCCCCTCCGGCATGACGACAACCCTGATCTCAGAGTTCAGGATATTTTCGTAGGCGATTGTCCGCAGCATGGCTTCTTCGCCGGCGGCGTCGGCATCGAGGGCCAGGACCAGGTTTTTACTCAATTTCTTCAGGGTATTTACCTGGGTTTCCGTGACAGCGGTCCCCATGGAAGCCACCGTGTTGGTAATCCCGTTCTGATGGGCGGTAATGACATCCATGTAACCTTCCATCACAATCGCCATTTCCTTTTTACGGATATCGGATGCCGCGCGGTCGATTCCGTAAAGCACCGAGCTTTTATCGAAGGTGGGCGTTTGCGGCGAATTGACATACTTCGGCAGCGAATCATCCAGCACCCTGGCGCCGAACCCGATTGTCCGGCCGCGGCTGTCGTGGATGGGAAACATCAGCTTACCGCGGAACCGGTCGTGAGTCTTGCCGTCTTCCGATTTAATAACTAATCCGGCGGTTATCATTACTTCTTCGCCGAAGCCCTTTTCCGCCAGGTATTGCTTCAGCGCTTCCCAGCTATCCAGGCTGAACCCGATTTGAAAGGCGCTCACGGTCTGGTCGGTGAACCCGCGTTTAGTCACGTAGGCCCGGGCGTTCTCCGCTCCGGGTGATTTAAGCAAAAGGTTGTCGAAGTAGACCGCGGCGGCTTCGTTAATCCGGTATAGTTCTTCCTTTTCTTCTTTATCTTCGGCACGCGCGGAATAGGTCGGCAGGACCACTCCGGCACGGTCGGCGAGAAACCTCAGGGCATCACCGAATTCCATGTTCTCCTTTTTCATAATAAAGGAGAGAACGTCGCCGCCGGTATTGCAGGCTCCGAAGCAGTGCCAGCTCTGCTGTTCTGGGTAAACGAAGAAAGAGGGATGCTTTTCGCTGTGGAAGGGGCACAGCCCCGTGAGGTTCCTGCCGGATTTCTTCAGGGCGGTGTACTGCCCGATAATCTCGACGATATCTGTTTTTTGTTTTACTTCTTCGATGGCGCTCATAATAAATTATTGATAATCTATTGTATTATCTATATAACGTAAAGAAAAATATAAATAAGGGCTAAAATATTTTTTCCAGAAATTTCCCCCGAAATAATTGGCTGTCTCGTGCTCGACGAATAATCGTTGATAGCCGTGTTGTCGCGACCATTCGATAGCCTTTTGCAGCAGGGCTTTACCTATTCCCTTTCCCCGCAGGCGTGGCTGGATATAGGCTGACTTTAATTGGGCGGTACTGGTCTTTTGCAGGAGAAATCCTTCCCCTCTCACGGTTGACTCACCGACAATGAAGTAGGCACAGGGATTGTTACCCTCGTAGTATACCAGAAATCCGTCCCCATTTTTAAGATGTGATTCCAGGTCCGGTCCGGCATTATTAATTTCATCGATTTTAGAGATGAATATGGGTGAATTCGGGTAGTACTGCATGTGCTCGATCTGGCATTCCACCAGTTTTCGGTAGTCTTTTTCCTCGATTATTTCTATAGCGTTATTTTCATTGACAGCGGATAAATCCCGGAGGCGTTCTGCCAGGAAAGCCCCGAATCCTAATTGATAGAGAATCTCCTGCAGGATAGCATCATGGGCAAAATGACCGATGATATGCAGATGCCTACCTTTTCTTGCCCATTCACCGGCCAGTTCCATATACATTCGCTGGTATAGCTTTCGTTTGTCTTGAGCAACCGAACCATGGCAGAATACCGGAACCTGCACCGCGTTTTGTCCTTTGAACGGGAACAGGAATCCGGTTATCATGTAACCGATCAGCCGATTATCTTGCAGGACAGCCACACCGGGATTGGATGCCAGCGGTTTTAGCATTTCTGGTATCCATTCCGGTTCGTTTATGACCCTCGACGGCAGCAGGGGACTCCTGTCCTTTTCATCGCGGTAGATTTGCGTAAACAGGGCAACGGCCGCTTTTAGATAGTCCTGTTTGAAAGGCACTATCTTGTATTCTGAATTCATGTTGAATTGTTCCGGTTTATCAGTGGTGTTCACGCTTTAATGCTCGTCTTGCTAAAATGCGGTAATTTCTATTGTAATACTCTTTTAAGTGAAAAAAAAGGGGGTTAGCCCGGAAATTCAGGGACTGTCGTTTAACTCGTCCAGTATTTCCTTTAACTCCCCGAGGTTATGGATGGTGGGAATGCCGGGAGTTTCGTTAATGTTGTTGCGGTTGATTATCACTCC
>JASFHJ010000005.1:0-15434 GCA_050123255.1 Dehalococcoidia bacterium | reverse complement strand
AACTATTTACCTCGGTCCTGGAAACGCCGGCTTCGTCAGCCAGCTCCTGCTGCGTTAATAAACGGGAAAGGCGGAGTTTTCTTACCCGATTTCCTATTGAAGGTTGCCTTGTTTTAACCTTGATGGCATTCATGTCTTACCTCTCTCAGCAAGGATACCCCCGACTCTTTCTACCGACAACAAAGTTTTTCCCCCATGTAATTGGGTGCTACCACCCATATCGTTGAAAATTCACGTCTAAGAACTTGCATTAAGATAAGCAGTCTGGTAAGCTTCAGCGAGAAATCAGACACAGGAAAGAGTAATGCCCCCTGATCTATCAGTTCAGCTGGCTCCGCAAAACAGCCGCGGTCTGCTTTTAGCCAATCCGGTAATGACCGCTTCCGGTACTTTCGGGTACGGCACGGAATACACCGAATTCCTGGATATTCAAAAGCTGGGGGCGATTATCTGCAAGGGAACTACCCTGGAACCCCGCGAAGGCAATCCCCAGCCCCGCCTCTACGAGACAGCTTCCGGGATGCTCAACTCCATAGGACTTCAGAATATCGGGGTGAAAGCCCTGATAAAGGAAAAATCGCCCGTATGGGCAGGCTGGCGGGTACCGGTCATCGTGAACATCGCCGGCGATTGCATCGAGGATTACGCTCAACTGGCTCAAGAACTGGACGGGGTAGATGGCATCAGCGGTATAGAGGTAAATATAAGCTGCCCCAACGTAAAAGAAGGCGGCATGGCTTTCGGGATTCATTCCGGGACCGCCGCCCGGGTGACATCGGCCGTCAGAGCGGCTACTTTGCTGCCGGTAATCGTTAAACTTACCCCCAATACCGGTGATATTTCCCGGATAGCCGAGGCTGTGGAAGAAGCCGGCGCCGATGCTATATCACTTATCAACACACTGAACGGCATGGCTATCGACATCGAGAAAAGGCAGTCGGCAATCGGGAATGGTATCTGCGGACTGTCCGGGCCGGCAATTAAGCCGGTAGCCCTGGCAATGGTGTACGAGGTCGTCGGAGCGGTAGATATACCGGTCATCGGCTGCGGTGGCATCTACTCCGCCGGTGACGCCATCGAATTCATCATGGCCGGCGCCAGTGCCGTACAGGTGGGCTCCGCCAGCTTCAAAAACCCCCGCGCCAGCCTGGATATCCTGGAAGGTATCCGGCAGTTCACGGAAAAAGAGGGAATTAATAATCTGTCGGAGATTACCGGGGCGGGGCGTGGGTAATTATCAATCCATTGAGCATATACGTGTATTGTAATATAATAAATTAGCAGTTTACATTCACATGTTCCGTTGAAAATCGGAGGGGTCGCATAGTGGTCTAGTGCGGGCGCCTGCTAAGCGCTTACCCTGGGAAACTGGGGTCGAGGGTTCGAATCCCTCCCCCTCCGCCGGCCTGCGCTAAAGCTCCGGCTGGCAAGCCAGTCATACTATGTGGTATGTATACATTCTAAGAAGCACACGAGATAACAACCTCTATATAGGCTCAACCGATAATGTCAGCCGACGAATTTCCGAACATAATTTACAGAAAGTAGATTCAACCAAAAACAGAGTACCTCTTGAACTGGAAGCATATGTTGCGGTCAAGAATAAGTCCAGGGCAATAGAATTGGAGAAATATTTGAAAACAGGTTCGGGGAGAGCTTTGCTAAACAAGAGAATCCTTTAGCCGACGAAGCTCATCAGAGCGCAGTCGGCCTCCCCCTCCGCCAGCCTGCGCTGAAGCTCCGGCTGGCGAGCCAAGAGGATGCCATGAGCAACGCCGTTGATGACTACATTAGCAAGCAGCCCTCACCACAGAAGGAAATCCTCCGGGAACTAAGAGCGCTCATCCTCAAAACGTTCCCCGATGCCGGGGAAGAGATGAAATGGGGCGTTCCCGCTTTCTCCGACGGTAAATTCTATATAGTAGCCCTGAAAGACCACGTAAACCTGGGATTCTCCACCGCCGGGCTGACCAAAGACGAAATAGCCCTTTTCGACGGCGGCGGCAAGACAACGAAACATATCCAAATAGCGTCGGTGGATGAGATAGATGAAGAACGCATAGCCAACCTGCTAGAATTAGTAGGCTGTAAATAATATAACAGATACCTGAAAACGTCCTGAAGGGCTGAGGATGTGAGGATAATCCTCATCAACCCATTTCACATATTCCAACTACATCAACGAATATAATACGGAATCATTCATGCCCAAGTATCATATCTGGACAATCGGCTGCCAGATGAATAAAGTAGAATCGGAGCACCTTGCCGGTCGCTTTGAGGAACTCGGCTACGAGCCGACGAGTGACATTGCCGAAGCCGACCTTATTGTATTGAACAGCTGCGTGGTACGCCAGAGCGCGGAGAACCGGGTAATCAATAAGCTGGCAGCACTCCGGGCGCAGAAGAAAGCCAAACCCGATGTTCAACTGGCGCTAACGGGCTGCCTGGTGGATTCGGACGTTGATTCTCTCCGAAAGCGTTTCCCGCACGTCGACCATTTCTTTAAACCGGGTGATTCTCCCCCCTGGCTTGAAGATAAAGAGGAAAATTCACTACCCCGCCGACCTTCACCGACCGCCTACGTCACCATTATCCAGGGGTGCAACAACTTTTGCTCTTACTGCATCGTGCCCTACCGGAGGGGTCGCGAAAGAAGCCGTACCATGGAAGAGATTACCGGCGAGGTGCGGGAACTGGCGAAGCGGGGTGTTAAAGAGGTCACCCTTCTGGGTCAGAACGTCGATTCCTACGGTCACGACCTGCCGGATAAACCGGAGCTGGCCGACCTGCTAAAGGAACTCAACGAGATAGACGGACTGCTCCGGCTCCGCTTCCTGACCAACCACCCCAAGGACATGAGCGACCGGCTTATAGACGCTATCGCCGGGCTGGACAAGGTCTGTGAGCAGGTAAGTCTGCCGGTGCAGGCCGGCAGCGATGCAATCCTCAGGGCCATGAACCGCGGCTATACGGTAGCGCAATACCTCGATCTGGTTGACCGCATGCGCCGGAGAATACCGGGCCTGGCCCTCAGCACCGATGTCATCGTCGGTTTCCCGTCAGAGTCGGAAAGCCAGTTCCGGCAGACCGCCGACTTGCTCTCCAAGGTAAATTTTGATACAGTTCATATAGCAGCTTATTCCCCGAGGACGGGGACAGCGGCGGCAGAAATGGAGAATGATATCCCACTCCCGGTGAAAAAGGAAAGAGTCAATACCATCGAAAAGCTGCAGGAGGAAATACAAACCGAAATCAATTCCCGGCTGATGGGAAAGACGGTCGAAGTCCTCGTCGAGGGAAAGCAAAGGGGTAAGTGGTACGGTCGCACCCGCACCGATAAACTGGTATTTTTCAGCAGCAACAGCGATTGTACCGGACAGCTTTTAAACATAGCCATCAACAAGACAAGTCCCTGGTCTTTGCAGGGTGTGTTAAAATAGGTACTTACAGGCTTGTTATAACGGGAGGAAATATGCACAGGTTATTACGGACAGGATTAATCGCCATACTGCTGGTGGGCATACTGGTATCCGTCGGGGGATGCACCCTGACGGGCGCCGAAGGCGAAGAGGGCTCCGGCAGCATCTGGCCGATGATTATCTTCCTGGTGGTGATATTCGCACTCTTCTACTTCGTCATGATAAGACCGCAGCAGAAACGGCAGAAAGAGCACCAAGCTATGATGCAGGAACTGCAACGCGGTGATAAAGTCATGACCGCCGGCGGTATTTACGGGACCATCGACAGCGTCAATGAAGACAACGTGGTCATCAAGGTAGAAGGGGGTACCACCCTCAGGGTAGCCAGGACCAGCATCGTACAACGCCGCGAGATGTAGATGGTGAGTACTCAGCAACCTATCGCCAAGGAAATCGATACTATTATCGATCTTGCCCTAGAGGAAGATGTCGGTCAGGGCGATATCACCAGTGAATCGCTGATACCGACGGAACTGACGGGCAAGGCGATTATCCTGGTCAAGGAAACCGGCGTACTTGCCGGTATAGAAATAGCCGAACGTGTCTTTCAACGAATCGATCCGTCACTGGAGACAGAGATTCTTATCACGGACGGGGCACCGGTAAAGCCGGGAGACATCTGCGGGGTAATCAGCGGCAATCTCATCGGCATTCTAAAAACGGAAAGAGTGGCGTTAAATTTCCTGCAGCGACTCAGCGGCATCGCTACCCTGACCGCCCGGTACGTTGCCGAAGTCCGGGGAACGACGGCCGGGATTTACGATACCCGGAAAACAACCCCCGGGATGCGCTTTTTAGAGAAATACGCCGTACGTATGGGAGGCGGGCAAAATCACCGGCAGCATCTCGGCGACGCCGTTCTCATCAAGGACAACCACATTGCCGCCCTGCGTTCCACCGGCATGACCCTGGTTCAGATTGTCGAGAGAGCCCGGGAGAACGCTCCCGAAGGCATTGTCATAGAAGTAGAAGTGACCACCCCTGAGGAAGCCGGGGACGCGTCACATGCCGGCGCGGATATCATCCTGCTGGACAACATGAGTATCGGTGGAATGAAAAAGGTGGTGGATATGCTGGGGGGGCGGGTAAAACTTGAGGCCTCCGGCGGCATTACCCTGGATAACGTAAGGGATGTCGCCATGACCGGAGTCGATAGAATTTCCATCGGCGCGCTGACCCATTCTTTTACCGCCCTTGACATCAGCCTGGAAATAGAATCGTCGACCCTTAAACTTCTATAAGCGGTGACGGATTAAATCAGCTTTTTTCCAGAAGAACCCGGCTGGCTTTAAAATCAATTTCAGCGATGGTAGCCTCAATTTCCTGCTGTTCTCCGAACAGGGTGGTTATCACCAGCTTTCCATCGACAGTCTTCATCGAAGTTATATCTTCCGCCAGTAATTCTTCGGTGTTTTTACCAACATACGCCTTGGCCAGACACATTTCCCGTCCCCTCCTATAATTTCTTAACGGTTCCGGATAAAATCTTCGTTACCTCATCCATATTCTGCACCGCCAGTAATATCTCATCGGCGACCTGAGCCTCTCCCATCTGCCGGGCTTTCTCCGCCCATTCTTTGAATTCCTGGCTGTGCTCTTCGTTATGCTCGATCCAATAGCCCAGCAGAGTCTTTAACCTGTCTTTTTCATCATTGCTCATAATTTCACTTCCTGACTACGGTTTAACCGAATTTTTCCTTACTATCCAGCATTACCGTTACCGGACCGTCGTTGTGAATCTCTACCTGCATGTACTGCTGGAATCGCCCGGTAGCTATCTTAAGTCCGCTGGCTCTCGCCTGGTTAACGAAATACCGGAACAAAGCTTCCGCCTCTTCCGGCGGGGCGGCATCGATAAAGCTGGGACGCCTGCCCTTACGAGTATCCGCCAGGAGAGTAAACTGACTCACCAGAAGGAGTTCTCCGTTGATATCCAGAGCCGAAAGGTTGAATTTCTCCCGGTCGTCAGCAAAAATACGCAGATTGGTTATTTTCTGTACCAGATACTGCGCATCTTTTTCCGTATCTCCGGAGGCTACTCCTAGGAAGACCACCAGCCCGCGACCGATTCTCCCGACTTCTTCGCCGGAAACACTGACCGAGGCACCGGTGACTCTCTGCAACAGAGCCTTCACGTAGCTATACTACTTTCCTTCGGAACCAGAACCGGAACTGGAGCCGGAAGTGGAACCAGTACTGGAACTGGATTCTGATTTCTGGCTATCTTTCTTGGAGGGTTCGGGGGTGTTTTTCTTGCGACTATCCGTGATATAGAAGCCACTCGTCTTATATATTACCGGCGCCGGGTGAAAGACGCGCCGGGCTTTCTGCTCGCATTCCGGGCAGATTGCTTCGGGTTCATCATGGAAACCCTGTTTCAGGTCAAAACGATACCGGCAATTTCCGCATTCATATTCATATGTCGGCATATGGAATCACCTCACGCATACTCTTCCACTATATAATATTTTACAATAACTCAGGCTCACGGGCAAGCCACGAGAAGCGTAAATGCCCCAAAACGCCATATTGCCTGCAATTACGACGCTCTGCTATAATCTATGGGTACGCCCCCATCGTCTAGAGGCCCAGGACACCGGCCTTTCAAGCCGGCAACATGGATTCGAATTCCATTGGGGGCATTTCTTCATCCCCTGTTGAACATCGTGGAATGCATATGTACCGGACGGAGCAAGAGATTTTCGGTTTGAATCGGTTCAACTAACCGGCTGGTTATTCATTCGAGAAGGTGATGCGCATCTGTTCGGATTACGGCAGCGGTTCACCGCCCTCACCGGTTAAAAAGGCATCGCCGTCATGGGATACTTGTACCGACCACCAATGGCTTGAGCTATCCCACCGGTATGTAAAACGGAAAATCATTCCGTTTTCTCCGGTTTCGATCTCGGTAACTCTACCCACGCCATTATCACCGCGCATGCCTGCCCGGTTGCTGAATTTCAGTGGCTCGACTTCTTCAGGCAGAAGCTTACGAGCCTGTATACCCATCCATTCAAGATCGCCGACCGGCACTGTATCAAATTTCCAGCTTACCAGCAGATCGTTGAGCGCGGCTACCGTTTCATCGGATGCGTCGGGATGGCAGGCAATTTCAAGCCTCAGGTCTCGGCCCCACTTGTAAAATTCAAAGAACTGTACCCCTGCGCTGTCCTGTCGCCAATCATGTGGTTTACACAACTCACTAATATCATCAAAGGTATATTCAGGAGGATTATATTCATCCGGGCGAGATGGTCCCCAGATGCGTACCAGAACAACGTAAGCTCCCCCTTCCGGTATCTGAGCTATTACAGTACCGGGATTATAAGTGAAAGAATTCCCCGAATGGATTTCAGACGCCCAAAAATCATTGCCTCCCCAGCTATTGAAAGACACCTGCCCCTCAAATGGCTTCGCCAGGTATTCCGGCCCCTCAACCGCTGCCCATCCATCTGGCAAACCAACAGTCAGGTCGCCTTCTTCAGAATGGTATAGACTGCTTTCCTCACGGTTGGTGTTCTCAACGACCTCAATGGTGCAAGGAATCGTGCCATAGTCCTTGCCTTCAATCTCTATGCCGATTTCAAAAGAATATTCACCCGGAACAACATCAGGTGTTATTTCAATCAACAGCACCGCGACAAGCTGCCCGATCAGTCCCCCGCCGCTAGTTTGAAATAGATCGAGACCGGAAGTTATTTCAGGCGAATAGAGCTTCATGCTCATCATACCGCTATCTGCGAAAGAGCCGTCCACCTTGTTCATATAGAGAATATTATTTCTCGTTTGCCCTGCTTCTGTAACAATACGGTTTCGGTATCTCACATTGATCATATCCTCATCACTTTCCATCTGCGTAACAACCGTCTTAATGGGCGGCCAGGGATTCTCCACTCCCTGCTGGTGTACGTTAGCACGGTAGGCCGAACCACCGGGAGTGAATATGACATCGTCGGAAGCTTCCTGTTCCGACTGCTGTGAGTCCGTGTCTATGGTCGGAATTGGAGTATAGTTTTCAGCAGCATCGGTTCCGCAGGCGGCAACAGGGAGCAGGCTGATCGACAAGATAGTGGTAATAATGAACCTCAGTTTTTTCATTTTTATCACCTTTTGCCCGAATGTCTAACTATCGTTCTATTCAACCGTTAACTCCAGCCAGCCGCTGCCATAGAAACCGTTCTCAAAATTTCGGTAGAAGCGAATGAAGTAGGTGTCGGGGAGGAGCTCCGCTGCGGTGCTGATGACAAGCTCGAAATCGTAGATTTCGTTGGGATAAGCCGTGAATCCGGGTGGGTCCAGGTAAACGTCCAGTCCTCCCGGCCAGGGCAGTGGCATATCTCCGTATTCCCTTCCGACATGAACAAAGCTACCGGAGAAACCACCGGGGCCGTCCTTTCTCGTCTCCAGTGTAACGGGGAGACGCAGTGTTTCACCGGCTTTCAACGTTGCTTTAGATTCGTAACTGAGCAGGGCGTCAAAGAAAATAGAATAGCCGGGTACATGACCGAGAACTCCATCTTCAATGATATATAGTATATACATCTCATCGGTTTCGTCACCAAGTGTCGCCACCGCTGATATCCGGTTGCTGCCTTCTTTGAGCATCACCTGCGTTTTAAAAAGGCCGTCATCGTTGACCGTTACAGCCTTGCCGTTGACAGTGACACTGGCCTCCGGCTTGTTCACCATACCCGTAACGGGCATCGGCTCTTTTGTGTAATCGACGCCCAGCTCGGTCTCAGCGTTGAGGTAGACGACCAGCGGTGGTACGAAACTAACCGTTACGGTCCGAACGCTCTTCTTTGTTTTATTCAGGGCGATTACCTCGATGATATAATCGTCGGTATCGGTGCGTATGGCATTATCAAGCACGGCATAGCCCCGGAAGCTTCCGTCCGGTGCCACGACAGCCTCTATGCCGTTTACCAGTACTATAGCGGCGGGGTCGTCAACCGTGCCGGTTACCGGCAGGACATTCATCCCGTGTTCCGTATTATCGAGCGGAGAATTAATAGTAAGTTCCGGTTCAGGCGTAAAATCGAAAAAAGGCGGGTCATATTCAATATCAACGGTCTTGGTAATGCGGTCGCTGTCCCTGAGGACAGAAACTTCAATGTGATTATCACCTTTTTCAAGGGTAACCCAGGCATAGAAAGTGCCGGACGCGGTAACCCGGCCGGGCGCGAAGGGGAAAGAGTCGGAGGACCTGCTGCTGCTTAAAGCCGCCGTGATATTGCTGATAACGACATGGGCCTCCGGATCGGAAACAGAGCCGGTTATTTTCACCATATCCAGCTCCGATTTATAACCATCAGCCGGCGCCGTTATCTCGACGGTCAGGGGTACCGGCGGCATATAAATAGCCTCGCGGGTATCAGTATCGGTCTGACCTTTCAATCTGGCAACAGCGGTCAGGGTGTTAGAGCCTTCCTGCAGGTCAATTATTGCCAGAATGTAGCCGTCATTACCCACCGACGCTTCCTGGCCGTTGATAGTGACTTCGGCCTGCGGGTCGGAAACGCGGCCGCCTATCCTGGCCGGCGATGCGGTAAGCCAGTCCTTACCCGGCTTAAAGTCCAGGCTGATACTTACGTGCAGGTCGAGGGTGTAGTTCACGGTAACCGTCCTGGTGACCTCTTCCGCACCGGTGGTAGCCGTGACGTGAATCTCGTTCTTACCCTCGTTGAGTACGATATAGTCGCTTTCGAAGCTGCCGTCCGTCTCTACTCTGGCGTATCCCCAGTTCTCGATGCTTACCACGGCACCGCTCGGTGAAACATTACCGCGCACCCTGGTAAATCCCCAGGTGGTTTCTTTGCCTTCCGATGGCGACGTAATTTCCAGGACAAGTGGTCCGGTAGCCGTTTCTGTCTGCGTCGGTTCCGAACCGGATTGTGTTTCCCGTTCTGCCTGCTGTGCCTGACACCCGACGACCAAAGTAATTACGAGCATCGAAAATGCGATGATAGTAACTGG
Source organism: Dehalococcoidia bacterium (assembly GCA_050123255.1). Lineage (GTDB taxonomy): Bacteria > Chloroflexota > Dehalococcoidia > Dehalococcoidales > RBG-16-60-22 > W425. The sequence continues at coordinate 5,976 of JASFHJ010000005.1, read as the reverse complement.
CTTTTTCATATCACACATCCCTCACAACCCCCGGAGGTATCTTGAAATCCCGGCGTCATCCCGGAGTCAGCCAAGAATAGGCTGGCATCTCCTCTAAATATTATACGAAGATATTACTCCACTATTACATCCGGCCCACCGCTATCAAACTAACCCCCGACTATTTATAACGTTATATTCCGATAAAGGTTAGCCAGTTAATCCGTTGCCTCATTCGGTGCCGCTACCTCCGGCTCCTCGGTACCGCAGTCAGTCAAAGTGAGGAATAACGTTAGAGAAACCAACAAAAAACCCGACACCAATTTCCTCATTACTTCACACCTCCTCTTCAGAAAGATGTCGGGCAGAATTTATGTGTCCTCTTCATCAGGCGTAGCCGGTGGTGGTACCGTGGAGGGATAAGTTCCATCCGGATAAATAAGCTGGGTTCGCTCCTGTCCGTCTTCGGTAGTGTAATCAACAAAAATTGCCTTCATTTCCTGTAATTCCAGGATGTCCTCCTTGGTATAACCGGTCGCGTCGAACGGGATGCATGCATGGAAAGTACGGCTGCCGCCCGGGTCGACTATATCCGCCGGTATCTCCGGTTCGGCCACCACCAGCGGTATGTTTAACTCATCGATGAGCTTGGTTGAAATGGTGACCCGCACGTCTTTTACCGTCTGGTTGCTGTTATTGGTGATGGTAATGGTATATTTCATTTCCTGATGTGCCCAGTCGTCATACCCTTCCTGGGTACCTGCCGAGCCCGTGATACTTTTACCGAAGACCTGCTCATTTGTTTCGATACTCTCCACCAATCGCCATCCGTCCAGCAGCTGGCCACCGGCATCCAGCGGCGGTTCTATGACTATCGGCTGGTTGAAATCAGAGTACCGCATGACCATGCTCGCAAACATATCCTCACCATCGTCGCCACCAGGTACGGTTTGCTCAACTTTCATCTGCCGCAGCAGATAATCATCCTTACCTATCCACAGCTCATAAGAGACATCAATGGAACGCATTCCCTCGGCTATCTCTTCCATTTGCTCGTCGGATATTGCAGGTATATCCGATTCGGCATTCGATTCCCGGATAGCGCTCTTCATTTCTTCTATTCTTTTTTCCATATCCAGTCTTCCTATATAATGGAGACACCGGATCCCTTCTATTTCCTCCTCGGGAAGTTTCTCCACACCGGTAAGCTCATCCAGCAGTTCCAGGGTGGCTTCCTTTTTCAGGATGGATGAATAGTTATCGGGGAAAACCTTTATCGTCACCCAACCGAAAGCGTCATTCGTTACATACTGGGTTTCACCGATGATGATGAACTCTTCCGCTTGACCATCACCCGTTATGCTAATGCGATACCGGTCCGGGGTAGCAAAATCAACCTCCATCTGACTTGACGAAGTCTGGCCCTCCGCTGTGATAGTGATGAAAGAGACTGACCGATAATACTGAATATCTGCTACCGCCTCCTGTGTCCTGGCCAGCACAGCCTTGGGTTCCTCCGAGGCACTCCAGGGCTGTACGAACGCAATAACGAGAACGGCTACCGCCGCCAGGCCGATTATAGCCGGCCGCAGCCACTGCACGTACGGTCTTCCGGAAAACCTTCCCACTGCTTTAACTCTGGATATCGTAGCCCCACGGATATCGGGAGCCTCCGGTAATCCCCTCAGCGACGTTAGCCGACGGCCTGCCTGCACAAACTCTGCCAGGGTTTCCCGGCAATCTGCACAGACCGACAGGTGTTCCTCGATGAACTCCCTTTGTGTTCTGGAAAGCTCACCATCGGCATAAGCCGACAGCAGTTCCTCCAAATTTCGACAATTCATACCATACCACCTCTTTCCCGGTCGTATAGCCCGATGAATAATTTTCTACCTCTGGCGACGCGCTTTCGCACTGCTTCCTCCGAACAGCCCAAAGTCTCGGAGATTTCTCGGTATTTGAATCCCTCGACGAAGTGCAGTACCAGACAGGTACGCTGTTCTTCAGGTATCTTTAAAAGGGCCTCGTTTATGGCGAGCGTCTCATCCGGACCGCCGGTTCGTTTATCGGCGGCTGAAATATCATGCTCTTGCGAAGTAAAAGGGATAAAGGAAAGCAGTTTCTTGCGGCGGTAGTGCTGCAATGCGTTATTTGTGGCGATGCGGTAAAGCCACGCCCTGAATGAAAGTTGGGCGTCTGTTTTCAGAATTCCCCTGTAAGCCTGAAGAAACGTGTCCTGAGCCAGGTCCCTGGCCATCTCGTAATCTCCTGTAAGCCGGTAGAGATAGCGGACTATCGGAGCCTGGTAGTTTTCAATAATTTCAGCAAAGGCATCGACTTCACCCGCTCGGACCAGAGCTATTACCCTTGCTTCTTCCAATAAACCGGGCTCCTTCCGTCCCTCTACCTGTTATAATGCACGAGATGGTCAAAACCGGACAGGATAACAAGGGAAAGTAATGTTAGTACCGGTACATCGTCACTTTATGGCAATTACTAGATACTGTCAAACACGTTTACACTAACTTGTCCCGACGTAAAAATGTTTGTCAGTTCTGGACTAACATCGGGATAACTATTATTTAATTATTAGTGCCGCTTGATAAACCAAGTTCTACTTCATTACCAGAAAGCCCTACAAGGTAAACCGCCGTGTCCTTAGAGGCATCACGTTGTTTTTCCGGCACGTCTTAGAGAGAATGGATTGTTTTTTGATAAATTCAATATGTTATAATCTATCTGGCCAAGATACTTCGGATCCAAGGCTCAGAGGAATAAACTAAAGAATCACACAGAAAGGAGTACCAAGCTTCATGCAGCTAACACAAGATGAACAAAAAATGCTGGACGGCGGGTATGGCAAAGGCTTTCAGCATGCCATGCAAATACTCGTCCAGATGGGGGAGTTTTATGACGCCAAACGACTTCTTCCGATAACCATGGCTTACATGACACTCGGCCCCAGCCCCGCCCAGCCGGCCCAGGCCCCGCTCTGGCTGGAACAACTGCAGAAAGACGGAGCTTACTTCAGAACATCCATGGCTATGGAACCCCTCATGCAGGTAAAGGATATCGCCAACGATATCCACAACCGGTTCAAGGGTACCTACGCCATCGGCGGCAGCGGCATCGCCCGTAACCTGTTCACCAGACCCGTGTTCGGGCAAAACCTGGTGGCGGACGGCACGGCCGTAACCCATTACTGCAACTCCTACATCGGCGCCCGCGCCAACACCCTGTGCTTTATCGGCCAGTACGCCGCCGCGCTGTGCGGCAAAGTGCCGGAGTACGGCTACCACCTGAAGGAAAACCGTTTGGGCAAGACGCTGTTCGACGTAAAAGTAGACATCAAGGACACCACCGACTGGGGTGCGCTGGGCTTCTACATTTCCATCACGCTCGGCACACACTACTGGGATGTCCCGGTCATCAATGGCATCGATCCTGCCACAGTATCCGATGATGATCTGGTGGCGTTCTCCTGCTGCATCCCCGCCTACGGCGCCGTAGTCCATTCGCTGATGGTTGGAATTTCACCGGAAGCCCAGACGATGGAAATGGCTTTCGGCGGCAACAAGCCCATCGAGACCTACACCGTCGGCAAGAAAGAACTGCAGTGGGTTTTCGACCGCTTCTCGACGAAGAAGACCGAGCCGGACATGATTTCCATCGGCGGTTTCGGCACGAACGTTTCCATCAAGGACATGCAGAAGCTGGACCGGTTATTCGAGGGCAAGAAGGTCTCCACCAAATTCCCCACCGTCTGCATGGTGGACGGGCCGGTCAGGGACGTATGCGAAAGGATAGGCCTCAACGACAGGCTGAAGAAAGCCGGCGTGCAGATAGGCCTGGAGGAATACCTCAAGACCAAGCGGGGCGTTACCGGTTCCGACTTCTCCAACAACCCCGTTACCGCGGCCAAGCGGCTCGGCCTCAATACCCTGGTATTCTTCGACGCCAAGTCCTGCCACTACATCGGCAACCAGGAAATCGAGCCGGTTCTTAAGAGTCTCGAGGACTGCGTGAAAATCGCGGTGTCCGGAAAGATAGAGGGATAACGATGGCAGAAAAAATCACACTCAAAGGGCATAAAGGCATCGGCGGCACGGCCGAAGGCGAAGCGCTGGTCTGCCTGGAACCCATCAATCTGATGGCGGACGCTGGCAACTGCTGGAGCGACCCTTCGGACGCGACGTTCACCAACATATTGGGCACGCCTTCCGTATTCGGCAAGAGCTTTAAGGACAAGGTGCTGGTCTTTCCGACCGGTAAGGGCGGCATTTTCAGTTCCAACATTCTGATGGACATGAAAGCCGCCGGTACGACCCCTAAGGCTATCGTCAACACCCAAGCGCACCCGGTCTGGGTGGCGCTCTGCATCGAGCTGGGCTACCCGCTGGTAGACCGGCTGGACCAAGACCCGTTAAAGGTCATCGAAAACGGCGACTGGGTGAAGGTTGACGCGGAAAAAGGCATAGTTGAAGTAACTAAGAAGTAGAAACATTCTCGCATGACAATGAGGGCCATAAAGCAGATATATGTCTGCTTTATGGCCCCTCGTGAATACTGCTCAATCTAAATGTACCGAAAGGGATATGAGATATGACCCCGGAAAAAGAAAATATTGAGAAGACTGCAGATCAATTGATGAAAGGCGCGATCGATATGCATATTCATATCGGTCCCGAATCACGGCTGAAACGGCGTCAGGATGCCCTGGAATTAGCCGGCACTGCCAGAGACATGGGAATGAGGGCCATCGTCATGAAAAACCGTGAATACGGAACGGTGGCACTGGCGCAGCTCGTGCAGGGCCTGGTACCGGAAGTGCTGACTTTCGGCAGCTATACCATGGATAATGAAGCCGGCGGTTTAAACACCGGCGCGGTCCTGGCCTGGGTTACCATGGGTGCAAAGGTCGTCTGGATGCCCACGGCGACCGCAGCCAATTCCATGGGCAAAACGCTACGTTCACGCGGACTGAAACTGCCCGGCGAACCTCAAACGATTCTCGATGACAAAGGTAAGCTGCTACCGGTGGTCAGGGAAATCTTTCAGATTATTAAAGATAAGAATGTCGTGCTCGGTACCGGTCATCTCACCCCACGCGAGGTCTTCGTACTGGTCGAGGAAGCCAGGGCGTTCGGCATCGAGAAGGTCGTCCTCACCCATGTCCTTCAGGACCAGCTGGTGGATGAACTTCTTACGAACGAAGAGATTATCAGGCTTGTTAAGATGGGTGCGTTCGTCGAGTATTCTTACTGGACCTGCCATAATAATATTTACAATTCCGATCCAAAGTTGCTGGCTGAATCGATGAAATTGGTGGGCGCAGAACACAGCATCATGACGACCGACTTTGGCCAGATAGACAATCCGCCGGCCCCGGAAGGACTGCGTATTTTTATCACGGCGATGCTGAATAACGGCGTCAGTGAAAAAGAAATCGACATGATGGTTAAAACAAACCCTGCCAAGCTGCTGGACATTCTTTAGATGGAACGGCGAATGCCATTTCTATCAATAATTAAGACTATCACCAGGTAAAGGGGAGACCCCTTCTCTTACCGGTATATTATCTTAAAGCATTATTCGACAGTAGCTAATCCGTTTTTTAATAGAGAGCATGTAATATATATAATTGCGTGTAACATTAATTAAACGCCGGTATCATTAGTGCTGGCGTTTTTCATATCGTAAAGTCCAGCAAATAGTTATAATATAAGTTTTCAAGAACTCAGACAATAATCGTCCCACTTCCCATCAACCGAACGAGATAATAGTAACATGAAGCCATCTTTTACGTTTGTTAGCCATCTATTGAAAGCTTTCTTTGTTTATACCTGGCTCGGGATTTTATTTACTTCATTATGAGCTATAAGGTTAACAAGAATTGACGCATCTCGATAGTAATGATTACCTAATTTATACTACGTATGTAAATACCTCATTTGACGTACAACTGCGTGAAGTCTGTTTCCGAATTCTATCATTTGA
>JASFHJ010000004.1:0-15997 GCA_050123255.1 Dehalococcoidia bacterium | reverse complement strand
TAAGGTAACCATTAAACTGGCATCTACCGGATTGGTCCCCGGGGCTCAGGATTGGATAAAAAACGAAGCTATAGAAAAACTCAAGGAGCTTCCTGAGGTTAAAGAAGTTTCGGTGGAGTACGGCGATTTCAAGCCCAAAGACCTGAATGAAATCGGTCAGATTATCGCCGTGATGAGTGGCAAAGGCGGAGTGGGCAAATCACTGGTATCGGGACTTATCGCGGTTATCATGAATCGTCACGGTTTTGACGTAGGGATACTGGACGGGGATATTACCGGTCCCAGTATACCCAAAATGTTTGGCATCGGGGTGCCGCCGAGCGGAAACGAACACGGACTGCTGCCCGTCCTGTCAAAATCCGGTATTGAAATCATGTCCATTAACCTGCTGTTGCCCCAGGAAGACGAGGCCGTTATCTGGCGCGGTCCCTTGATCGGGAATACGATTAAGCAGTTCGGGGAGGAAGTCCTCTGGGGGAAACTGGATTATCTCATCGTTGATTTACCTCCGGGTACCGCTGACGCACCGCTTACGCTTATGCAGTCCTTCCCCGTTGCCGGAGTTATTATCGTGTTTTCACCCCAGGACCTTGTTGAGATGATCGTTAAAAAAGCGATTAAAATGACGCAAAAAATGGACAAGAAAATTCTTGGTCTGGTCGAGAATATGAGCTATCTCTACGTTCCGGAAATAGATAAGAAAATCGAGATATTCGGGAAAAGCCGTGCGGAGCAGATGGCAACCGCCGCGAATGCCCCTTTACTTGGCCAGATACCCATTGACCCGGAACTTGCCGCATTGTGTGACGAGGGAAACATCGAGCGGTATGCGGGTGAAATCATGACGACTCTGGAAGGCTCTTTGTTAACAGTGCTGACGGGGAATTCTCAATAAATATAAAACGCATCATTATTTAATATGAGACCAGTACCAGGTAGTTTCATTTACTGGAATCCTATAAATGAAATCGCGCTGCCGCATTGTTAAATCTCCGAATCAGCTATATAATCAACCATTAGAAATGTATATGGTAAGGAGGGAAGATTATGCCCGAAGAATTTAAACCGGGATGTCAAAGACCACCCATCAAGAAGCCGGCTGCGGAGGCATCTTCAGCCCCGGAGTCGAATATATTGGAGGTGAAACAATCAATGATTAACGTGGGAAAACCGGCCCCTGATTTTACCGCTCCCGCCTATTATGATGGCAGGTTTATGAATATCGGTCTTTCGGAATACAAAGGGAAATGGGTACTGCTGTGTTTTTACCCCGGTGACTTTACCTTTGTCTGAGCGACCGAGATTTCAGCAGTTGCTGCCAAACATGCGGAACTTCAATCTCTCGGCGTGGAAGTACTATCCATGAGTGTCGATAGTATTTACGTGCATAAAATGTGGAACGACCACGAACTTTCCAAGATGATAGAAAAGGACATTCCGTTCCCCATGCTTTCGGACCAGGACGGGGGTATCGGCAAGATATACGGGATATACGACGAGGACAGCGGTGTAGAAACGAGGGGAAGATTCATCATCGATCCGGATGGTATCGTTCAGGGTTTTGAGGTTCTCACGCCATCCGTAGGCCGGAACGTAAGTGAATCAATCAGGCAGATTAATGCCTTCCAGCTTGTTCGAGAATCCAAGGGGACGGAAGCTACGCCGTCCGGCTGGAGACCCGGCAAACCTACCCTGAAGCCGACCCCCGAACTGGTCGGTAACGTATGGAAGAGCTGGAAAGTAAGTGAAGCTTTCCAAGAATAATTCCGTGATTAAGAAATGGTCTACATGAGAGCCGGCGGTTGCCGGGACTGAACCGGTCTACCAGGACATAATGACGCCGGCCAGAAAAGCGAAAATAATACTAGGGGGAGACAAAGTCTCCCCCTTTTATTTAATCAGTCCTCGCCTCGTAAACCCCGGACTTTAACTTTTAGTGGAAAACCCTGTAATATATTGAGGACGTTATTCATACCCGGGTGTTCTCCCGGGGGATAATCCGAATATTTAAGGTAAAGGAAGGATTAAACATGAGTACGGGAAAATCGGAATGGATAGATATATCGTTGCCGTTGTACGATTCCATGGTACAGGGACCTATAGAACCGCTGACACCTCATATTGAGTTCATTCTTCACCGGAAAAAGATGAATAATGTGGCGATGTGCCAGCTTAACATAAATACACACAACGGCACCCATATCGACGCACCTTACCATTTCATTGAAGAAGGCGAGACGGTAGACCGGATGAACCTGGATACGGCCATCGGCAGGGCACGCGTGATTGAAATAGAGGATGAGGTAATGATAAAAACGGAGGAGCTTGAAAGACATGATATTCAGTCCGGCGAACGTATCCTGTTTAAAACGAAAAACTCCTCCAGGCCGGAACGGATGAAGGAATTTATGCGGGATTCGGTGTACCTGTCCCTGGCAGGGGCCGAATACCTCGTCGAAAAAGGGATAATCCTCGTCGGCATCGATTATATTTCAATTGGTGGCGGCGGAATGGAGGAGATCGATAATACTCATCTGACACTCTTGAACAATGGTATATATATCATTGAAGACCTGGATTTATCGCCGGTAAAAGCCGGTCAGTACGAGATGATTTGTCTCCCTCTCAGGATTAGGGGTGGAGATGCCAGCCCGGCCCGCGCCATTGTCAGACCGATTTAGGGCGGGCGGTAATTCACGATGTAAAGGAGAAAATTAGATGAAGAAATCCCGATACGAACACCTGATAGTCAGAAAACCCAATATGATGAGAGCGGGAAACCGGGAAGCAACCATCGAGGAAATGGTGTCAGCCCGGCCGGGAGTGGATACCGGGGCCTTCGTGCTGTGCTCCCGGGACCTGATTAAAGACAGCAACGTGGGCTTTGAATACGGTATCATATCGAGAGACCAGATAATCGGCACCGACCCCGTTCCGGCGTCCGAGGGCGGGGGACTGGGTCCGCACAAGGATATCGACCACGACCACCTGTTCTGCTTCCTGGGAACGAACCCGGACGCCCCGTCCGAACTGGGTGGAGAAATCGAATTCTGGCTGGGCGAAGGCGATGAGATAGATACCGTTGTCGTCGATACCCCGTCGAGTATTTACGTGCCGGCCAACCTGGGTATGTTCCCGATGATATGGAGGAACGTAACCCGTCCCATTATCATGTGCGTGGTGGCCAGTGAAGGTATCGAGAAATCCAAAGAAATACAGATCGCCGTCTCCATGGAAGGCAGACCGACCTCGATGTAGTTCATCATCCCGGAATAACACAAATAACCGGGCATGTTCACGCAGAAAAACTTGATAATATTACAGCATTTTTAGTACGATACCCCTATACAGGAAAGGAGAAAAAAATGGAACTCGGATTAAAAGACAAGGTAGCCATAGTTACCGGTACAGGAAGCCCGATAGGTTACGGAAGGGGCATAGCCCTGGTCCTGGCAAGAGAGGGATGTCATGTCGTTGGACTTGACGTCGATGGAACAGGATCGGAGAAGACAGCCGAAGAGATAAGGTCCCTGGGACGTAAAGCCCTGGGTTTGAAGGTCGATATAACAGACCCGGCTGAAGTTGAAGCCGCCGTGAAGAGAACCCTGGCGGATTTTGAAAAGATAGATATACTGATAAATAACGCCGGCATGGACCCGGGCTGGAAGCCGTTTATGGAAATGGATCTTAATGACCTTAGAAAAGCCATCGAGGTTAACCTTTTCGGCAGTATTAACATGGTTAGGGCGGTAGCCCCGCACATGATATCGCGTAAATACGGAAAGATTATTAATTTTTCCGGGGGACAGGGCGCTCCCAATTCTACTTCGTACAGCACGTCCAAAGGCGCCGTCGATTCCTGGTCTGATGTGCTGGCTAAAGAACTGAAACCCCAGGGAGTCACGGTCAATACCTTTCTCCCGAATGCGACGAAGACGAATCTCGGTGCGGGTCATATGCCCGAAGGTTTCTTTGATATGATCGCTAAAATGCAGATACAGGGCCGGTTGTGCACTACCGATGAAGCCGGTATTTTCATAGCGTATCTGGTCTCGGATGCCAACAGCTTTATGACGGGACAGTATATGAAGATATAACGGATGTAAGACTGCACCGGTCAAGGTGAAGTATCCGTGCCCGTAAAAATGAAATTTAAATAGTTGTATATAAAATTGTCTGCGTCCAGTCGTAGGTGAAGGTGGAATATTTTTTTGTAATTGGAGTATATTTCTGTTCGGGAACAGATGATACTAAATCAACCAGATAGGAGAGAGAAATGACGACAGAAGAATTATTGGCTAAAGTAGAAGCCCTGGAAAAAGAAGTACAGCGACTAAAAGACATTGAAGAAATCAAATATCTGCAAAGGGCCTACGGTTTTTACCTGGAAAACTGGATGGGAGAAGACCTCGCCGACCTCTTTGTAGATAGTCCCGACGCAGTGTTGAAGATTGCCGCCGGACAGTTTGTCGGCTCGGAAAACATCAGGATATTCTTCCGCCACGGTATGAAAGACGTCCCGCATCACAAGTCGGATAACCCGGAATTCAAGCATCAGGTAATGCAGCTCCAGGGAGTTGTTGACGTAGCGCCTGACGGTAAAACCGCCTGGGGAAGGTGGTACGGTTTCGGCGCCAATGCCTTTCCTCATAAAGACGGCGTTTCCCCCAACTGGATGGGAGGCACCTATTTGGTCGAATATGTAAAAGATAACGGTATCTGGAAGCTGAAAGAAGTCCACTGGTGCATGGCCTTTAACGCCACCTACGGCGGTAGCTGGGTGAAACCGGACAGGCGAAAGGATAACCTGACGGACCGTCCGCATCATCCGGATTCCCCGCTGGGTAAAATAAGCCTGCCGCCGGCCGAGGACGCCCTGTATCCTTCCGGTTATATTCCCCCGTTCCACTTTAAGAACCCGGTTTCCGGCAGAGCAACCGAAGTATAAGCCCAGAAATAAATATGAAGAGAAGTCTTCCGGTTTTTCATCACGCCGGAAGACTTCTCTTCAATACCGGGAATCAACTAACGTCGACTGTATTCGCGAATAGAATCCAGTAGTGCCTTGAATTCTTCTTTGGTGCCGTTGTCCGGTAATCTGACATCAAGTAAAAGACCTCCCCCCGGAGCGCAGATATCTATGATCTCCTTGTTGGTTTTTTCAACCTCTTTAAGTGACCATACCTTTGAAGATAAAGGTGCCTTAGCCAGTATGCAGGCATGATCCCTGAGTATCTGCTTTGCCAGGGGAACATCAACATATTCGACTGAAACTATAAACTTACCTCTGGGTAACTCCAGCATGTGTTCCAGCCGGTCGCCGATTTTCGCTTCGAAGTTAGGTACCGGAACATAACCGAGGTCGATAGTAGCCTGTATGGCTCGCTTCAGTCCGGGCCAGTAGAATTTTTCAAACTGCTCATCCGACATGAAAAATTTATCGCCTCTCCAGAGTGGCATACCGGTCCTTTTAGGATTACCTCTCTGCCTGGGGTCGGCGAGAGAAGCTTTGGCGATATTTCTATCCAGTATCATATCGCACGCCTGGAGGAGTTTTTCCGGTCGGCGGAACATGTCAATCATAGAGCCTTGCATCCCCCGCAGGAAGGATGAAATGGTATCGAAGGGCGCCCCACCGACGGTACCTCCTCCCATATTGTAAAGTGGCGGAAAACCGAGCTGAGCCATTTCCTCATAAGCATCGCCGACGTTATTTCTGAATTCGGTCATCTCCTTCCCCGCCTCGTAGATAGTCTGCGCCATCCGGACGAATTCCGGTGATGCAAAGAGGGGTGCCAGACCTTCAAAGCCCTGGAAAAGATTACCGATAGGGGGGAGTTTGGCGAGGGGAGCCATTATCTTGTACATCCGGGGAAGGTAATAACGTATCACGAAGTCCGAAGGGTCGGAAAGAAAAAGGTCGTATTCGTCCCCTTTCATGTATTCTCCCTCTACAAACTGGTATTCATAATCGGGAGGAAGCGCACCTCCCGGCCAAAGCCGGTTCTGTATACCGAGCAGGTCAAGGGCTTTACCCGGCATAAGCATACCGACGCTGCACATATCGGGTTCCAGGTCAAGAGTCATTTGCCGCATCGCCCTTTTCCAGCTGATGGGGTCGTAATATGATGCCGAGTTGGGGATTCCCGTGTATTGACTGTTATTAAGGTGAATTACAAAGGGCACCGTTTCCGGCTCGCGTAATTCGATAGCATCCCTGATCTTTTTTTCTCTCTCCTCGTAGAGCTGCTCCGGTGTCTTTCCGGTTTTTTTCTTTACCTCCTCCACGAGTAGCCGTTGTTCTTTTTCGTACTGTTCTTGAGCGGGTGAAGTTGTCATGAATTAGTCTCCTTTATAAAATAAGAATGAAAAGTATTGTTAAACGCGTGAATTACGCTTCCCTTCCTACGCCTTCCGGTCGGGTGATAATTCTCTCGTCGTTATCATGGCCCTGGTCAATATACATAATCTTGGCGTTTTCTTCATCCGGGGTCCATGGGATCGTCCTTGTTTGTGCCGATATGGATAACCGCTTATGGAGTCTTATGTTCATGGGGACCATGCCCCGTATCTTGCCATGACTTCATGCCGGGCACATTCAGGGGAGATTCATAAACCCAATGGACATGGTATTGATGAGAGCCGGTGAATTAATCACTAGTCACCCAGGCTATAATCGTATCGCTGCCGGTCGGATCCCCGGGTTGATTCCCGGATATTATATATTTATGGTATTTATTTCTGGTCACCAATGCTTCTCCTTGATATCTTCTTCGCATGTTTTATATATATAAACTAGCCTAATACCCGGTTATTTGTCCAGTAATGGTGTCTGATAGCGGACACTTTTTTTAATATATAATATGTTTTCCTGAAGATTTGATTTAGTTGGTTATTAGATATAGACTAGTGTGTATTTGAGAGGTTTTAGATTTTCCACCTGTAAAATTATATTTATGAAATATGCCCAAGTATTTATACTGAAGGAGATTTTAAAAGGGAGGATTACATTATGAGTACTTGGTTTGATTACTACAGGAAAAAGGGAGATGCACCCAACTGGCCATACCCCGTCAAGTATGATCAGGAGCAGGACATCGATGCCGATGTCCTGGTGATTGGCGGCGGTATCGCCGGCTGCTGGGCGGCTATCGCGGCTGCCCGCGAAGGGCTGAAGGTGGTGATGCTGGAAAAGGGCGATACCATCCGCAGCGGTGCCGGTGGACCCGGGTGCGATCACTGGTGCAACGCTCCGGCTAATCCGCTATCCAACGTAGACCCGGATGAATGGGCGCAGCACATGGCTTCCCGTCCTTATAGCAATGGCATTGGTATCCAGATCCAGTGCCGCGAGGACTGGGATACCCTGCAGGAAATGGAACAGATAGGCGGTAAAATCAGGGATAAGGATGATGAGTATGTGGGGGCTAAAGGACGCGACGATGATACCAAGCTGATGATTTCGCCGCGTTACACCAAGGTTCACAGCTACCTTCCCAACGACGATATGATGGTACCGCCCAAACCGGGTGAAACGCTCAATAACGTGGTCATCAGGGTCTGGGGAACCACCTTTAAACCGGCCCTGAAAAAGGAATGCCAGCGCCTGGGAGTTAAGATTTTCGACCGTGTGATGGTAACCAGCTTGCTGACGGAGAACGGGGAACAGGGAGCCCGGGTAGTGGGGGCTACTGGTGTAAATAGCCGTACCGGCGAGTTTATGATTGTCAGGTCGAAAGCAGCTATCATTGCTACCGGCGGCGTAGGTTCGATATGGTTTATCAGCACCGAACTGGGCGGGTACTGTAACATGTCGTCCCGGACGCAAACCGGCGATGGCGTGGTGATGGCCTGGAATGCCGGAGCCGAGGTTACCATGATGGAAGCCAGCGGGGTGCTGCGCATAGCCACCGGCTACAAGCACAAGTGGTATTCCGGAGCCGGTGACGCCAGCTATGAAAACGTACCTATCGTGGATGCCAACGGAAAAAGGCTGCCCTATCCTACACAGGGATGGGAAGACTGGGGAGCGATGGTACCGCCCCCCGATGTGGAAGCCAGTATCCGGGAGGGGATACTCTCCGGTAAGTATGCCCTGCCGTTCTACGGCGATTTTCCATCCATGCCGGACGTCGAGAGGAGAGCCACGTGGAAATTGATGCTGGGTGAGGAGTCCACCACTAAAGTCATCATGGATACTTTCAATGATGGCGGTTATGACGAAAGCCGTGATTTATTACAGAGCTACAAGTTCATCGAAGGCGGGAGTTTACCGCAGTGGCGGGAAGGCGGCGGCGGTATAGTAGTCGACTGGAATTTGAAATCGACCCTCGACGGACTGTATATCGCCGGTTCGCCGATGTTCTCCCCCGAGGACCATAGCTATTGCGCCGCTACCGGCAGATATGCCGGACGGAAAGCCGCCGCTTTTGCCCGTGAGACAGGCGAACCGGAGGTCTCCCGTGACCAGATTGAACGTGAAAAAGCCCGTGTCTACGCCCCTGTTAAAAGAAGCACCGGTCTGGAGTGGAAGGAACTGCATGCCGGAATCGCCCGGGTGATGCAGTACTATGTCAGCGAATTCAAGACCGAATCTCTGTTTAAAATGGGACTCGATGCCTTGAAGAAAATAGAAGAAGAATCGGTGCCGTTGCTGTTCGCCCTGGACCCGCACAAGTTGCTGCGCAGCCTGGAAGATATCAGTCTCCTGAATTACGCCAAGATAATCATCCAGGCCCAGATGGCGCGTAAGGCCAGCAGCATGCGCTTCGGGCTCGAGAGGATAGACTACCCGGAGATGGACCCACCGGAGTGGGAGAAATTTATTACTCTAAAACAGGAGAACAACCAGGTAAAAATCGGTGAATTACCTTTGAACTTCTGGGGTGATATGAAAGAGCAGTATGAAGCCCACAACAAAGACTACGCCGGTGTTTACAAAGGGAAATAGAAAGAATTGGCCTCTAAGCAAACTGGTTTCTGGAGGAAATTATGTCTGATAATCAATTAAAAGCTATCCCGAATATTACCACGCCGAGCAAGCCCGCCATTTTCAACGAAGAAATATGCAACGGCTGCAACCATTGTGTGGAAGTATGCCAGGTAGATGTATATATACCCAATCCGGAGAAAGGTAAACCCCCGATAATCCTGCACCCCGATGAATGCTGGTATTGCGGGTGCTGTGTGAACGATTGCGCGCGCCCCGGGGCGATTACCTTCAACTGGCCCTTGCAGCAGCGGGGTTACTGGAAAAACAGGGCTACCGGGGAGATACATCAGCTCTAGACGTAAATTCAATCTTACCGGTGTTTTCTGAACAGCCACAGCTGCGGGCGGACAGCGCCTCCGGCTATTTCTTATCGGCCTTGTCGTCGTCCCGTTCCAGCGGGTTTTTACCCACGACGGTTGATGCGAAGGTGGGGGCAAACATGATATGGCCGAACATAATAGGCTTGTCCACCCTCTTGAATTCCAGGGGACAATGCAGCACGTTCGACGGTACGTAGACCCAGGTGGTGCTGGTGATGGTGTAGATCTCGGCTTCATCGCCTTCACCTATCGTTAACTCTGCCTCGGCCCCGAATTCCTTGAAGTTCATCGGGTCGCCGCCGATAAAATACAGGATTTCGGCAACGCTATGCCGGTGTCCTTCGGGTATCATCTTGTAAGGCCGGTATATGGGACGCAGGACCTGGGTAAGGGGCTCGTCCCACCCTTCTACGGGTTTCTCCTGCCCGAGCCCGATGTATACGGGCGCATCGGGCGGTGTGCCCGGGTGGATAACTCCCCAGGGTTCTTTCAGGAAATATTTTTCATATTTTCTCTCAGCCATCTTTTCCTTCCTTTACTCCGTCGGGTATTATCCCGGGATATGTAAAAATATAATATCATACCAACCTATTACAATAAAGGTTAGCCGGGCTACTTCAGGTTGTAGTGACCCCAGACGGGTATGACGTTAACAGGCCGGCCGGTTTTATCGGAATCCGGCGGCGGTGGTGGTTTGAGGTATTCCGGCGGCCTGACTATTTCATATCTCATGGCGTTTTCTTTGCACTTGATGATGCACAGCCCGCACCCCTTGCATTTTTCGGGTGATACGTATGCCTTGAGTTTCCTGGAACCCGCAGTCGGTCGCATTTCAATAGCATCGAACGGGCACCTCTCGATGCAGACCTGGCACCCCTGGCACTTATCTTCATCCACCACCGCCAGGAACCGGTTCGGCGTCATCAGGTCGAATCTCTGGCCGCGGGTTACCGGGAAGAGATTTTCACAGCAGCAGTCGCAGCAATAGCAGTCTCCCCAGTGAACGAGTCCGGCGTCTTCGGCTTCACGGGCAATATCGATGGCTTCCGCCAGGGTAACTTCCTTGAGCAATCGACCCGGCTGGTTGAGATAGTATTCGCCCCTGGGACGGTCAAAGCAGGCGAAGCAGGTCATGAGGGGGTGGTCGCAAATGCCCCACACCACCCGGCAGCCGCAGGGAGCGATGATTCTCCTCCTGGCGTTCTCGATTCTCAGCTTCCAGTTTTCCTCCGGCATGATGTCATCCGGATTGAGATTGGTACTGCGCTCCAGCGCCTCGATGGCCGGAGATATGGGAAGATTACGCCCGGTGACCTTTATCATCTGCTCGGTATGTTCCAGGAACATATAAGACCATTCTGCGCGGAAGAAATCGTTCCACAGTTCTTTTACTTTCTGCGGAATAGCGAACGGGCCTTGATGCGGCGCGGTATCGGCAACGCACTCGTGGTGGAACGCCAGCAGGGTGGTGTGAAAGGCGTACTGGGTCTTTCCGCGGGTGAGCATCCCCCGGTCCACCAGGTTGTCCAGTGTTGCGGTGAGGTCTTTCTCCGGGATATTCAGCCTGACCGCCAGTTCCCGGCAGGTACCCGGATTAAATAGCTCGTGGCAGATGGTGGCTTCTTCCGGGGTGAACATGGCGTCCAGTATGTTATAAAAGCGCTCGGAATCCGGGACACCCAGGTCGGTCGCTAAACTGGTATATACATCATTTTTCGCTGTCATATTGCTGCTTTCCGGTCGGTCCGGGTACTTTCACCCGCACAGACCTGTTTTTTTGTTACATTACTATACAAACCTCGTTGGAGTCAAAATCATCGTCTATCCTCCGTTCACTCCACTTCCAGGCTCTCTATATAAAGTTCGCGTCCGCCGACTATTTCTATCTGCTGCTCCTGGCATTCGGGACAGCGGAAGTCAGAGTTTTCGGCGGTAAAAACAATATCACATTTACGGCAGCGGAGCCGCGCCGGAATACGGTTGTACATGATACTGGCTCCGTCAGCGATGGTGTTTTTCCTGAGGAAGCTGAAATAGAAGTCCATCGATTCTTCGACCACCCCGGAGAGTTCGCCGACCACCAGATAAATCCTGAGAATCCTGCTGGCATTGGCTTTCTCAGCGTTTTCAATGGCGATGGTTAATAGAGATTCAACGATGCTCTGTTCGTGCATGATATATCGTATTCTAAACTATTATCCCATTTTTAGCACCCCGCGGGAATTGCATTGAAGTTTTCGGCTGGATGTAAGATACTAGAATACAAAATGAAGGATCCGAAAGCGGGAGGGCTTTTTGGCTAACAAGGAAAAGGGATATTCCTTCCGGTGTATGCGTTGCCTGGGAGGACGGATATTCGTGCCCCGTGGCGAGACCACCGTTCATTGTCCTCACTGCGGACAGGGATGGCGTATCACCTGGGTAACGCCCGAAGTAGCGAAAATCAGGGGGAGACTTATAGAACAGGGAGATTCGAGTGGAAAAGGCAGCTATAATTAACCTCTCTACCGAACGGGTAATCTGTAAAGATATCCCGGAAGACCTGTTGCGGATGTACCTCGGGGGCGAGGGACTCAATACCTATCTGCTTTATAATCATTCAGCCCCGGGGATTGATCCTCTGGACCCGGAAAGCCCCCTGATATTCGGGACCGGCTTGATATCGGGATACGATGTTTCGTCGTCGCGTTTCGAGGTTACCGCCAAGTCGCCGGAGGGAGAAGGCGGCTTCGGTACCAGCAACTGCGGCGGTCACTGGTCGGCGGAATTGAAACTCGCCGGATTTCAGCACCTCGTCATCACCGGCAAAGCCTCGCGTCCCGTTTATCTCTGGATTCATGACGGCGAGATCGAGTTCCGCGATGCCTCTTTTCTCTGGGGACACGATACCTACGAATGCCAGGAACTGATTCAGGATGACCTCGGGGACAAGCAGGTAAAGATAGCCATGATAGGGCAGGCGGGAGAAAATTTGGTTAAATTCGCCAATATCATGCACGGATTAAAAAGGGCTGCCGGAAGGACCGGGATGGGTTGCGTAATGGGTTCGAAGTTACTCAAGGCTATCGCCGTCAGGGGCCAGCAGGGTCTGAAAGCCCATGACCCGGATAAATTACTGGGAAACTTTACCAGCCATTATCGTCAGATAACCGGCACCAAGATATACCCCGTGATTTCCCGCTACGGCACGCTGACCATTTTCTGCGTGGCGAACCAGAGCGGCACCATGTCGGTAAGAAATAACCAGGCCAATTACTTCGAGGAAGCCGAAGGACATCTCGACGACGAAATATTCGAGGAGCAGTACAAGACAAAGACCCTGGCCTGCTATGGCTGCCCGTTGCGGTGCAGTCATCGCTACCGCATCAATACCGGCCGCTACGCGGGGACCTGGGGAGAAGGCCCGGAATTTTACATGATGGCGGGATTCGGTCCCGCGGTGGGCAACGCCGACTGGGAACTCATTCTGGCGGCCAATACATTGATAAATCGCTACGGGCTCGATGTAGGCTCCAGCAGCGGCTATATCGCCTGGCTGATGGAGTTGTGGCAGCGGGGCATCATCAATGGAAAAGACACCGGTGGCCTGAACCTGGAATGGGGTAACCAGGAGTCGATTTTAACCCTGCTGCACCAGATGGCGAAGAACGAAGGCCTGGGCGGGATGATAGGTCAGCAAGCATCAAAGGCGGTAGAGGAGTTCAACCCGGAAGCCGCCAGATATCTCTATACCCAGCGCGGCATGATGCACGAAAGCCCCCAGAATTTCCGTGCCGCCAGGGCGACAGCCCTCGGGGAAGCCACCGGTAACCGGGGCAGCGACCACCTGAAAGGCAGGTGCTCGCTGGAGTTTTTCGGGATGCCGCCGGAGGTGCTGGAAAAGATATACGGCAAGCCTATCGCTTCCGCCCTTAATTCCTGGGAGGGTAAACCGTATATGGCGGCCTGGACGCAGAATTTCACCACGGTTGTAGATTCACTGGGCTACTGCAAATTCGCCACCATCTGGCCCGGTTCCACGCACAATCTTAATTACACCAATTTCTGTGAAACCATCAAGGCTGTCAAAGGCTGGGACATAACGCCCGGGGAACTGATGGAAATAGGGGAGAGGGTCTGGAGTCTGCAACGACTTTTCATCCAGCGCGAGACCGGAGCGCTCCGCGAACATGATATCCCGCCCTCTATATACTTCGAACCGCAGCCCCTGGAACCACTCAAGGGCGAGAAACTCGAGCGCGATGATTATGACCGGGCGCTCGACGAGTATTATGAAATCCGGGGCTGGACGAAGGAAGGCACCCCGACCGATAAGACGCTGGCAGCGTTGAAACTTGATAAGGAGCCCTCGCATCTTTTATAGCCTGCGGGGGAATAATTTATGGGACAGAAGACGTTTTTCATACGCGCCGAATTCTGCACCGGCTGTGAAATGTGCCGGGTAGCCTGCTCGATGGTCAAGGAAAAAGAGGTTAATCCGGCCAGGGCCCGGCTGACGGTTAAGCGGCTGGTCATGGACGGTTTAATGACCCCATATATCTGTTTGAACTGTAAAGAACCCGCCTGTATGGAAGCCTGCCGCCGCGGGGCGATTACCAAAGATGCGGAGACCGGCTGGGTAACCATAGATAAAGAGAAGTGTAATAACTGCACCCTCTGTATTGCTGCCTGCCCGTTCTCGGCGATAGTTCTCACATCCGAAAAGGAAGTGTTGCTCTGTGATGTCTGTGGTGGTAATCCTAAATGCGTGGAAATGTGCCCGACCGGTGCTTTGCAGTTCGCCGAACGCGAAAAGGGAGTTGCCGGCTCTACCGACCAGTCGGCGGTCAATATCTTCAAGACCTAATGCGGGGCGACCGTTTCGTGTCTGGTGCCCGTTTCCTTCACGATGAGAATCAATGGTAAAGCCACCAGACCCAGAATAGCCCAGAAATAAAGCGGTGCGTCGCCGTTGATGCCGGTAAAGGAGTTGCCGATAGGCGGTGATGCGAAAGCCCCCAGCATCCCCAGGGTGTTCGTCAGACCGATGGCCGTTCCGCCGTAGGTTCCTCCCACCCCTTTTATCTCGAATATCAGGGTGTTGGCTAAAGCCGCTACCCCGGCGCGTAAAAACCCCCCGATAACCAGGAGTACCCAGATACCCGCCGTATTAACCAGAGGAATCAGCCCCACACTCAGGGACACGAGAAGGAGGGAGAAGAATATTACTACTTTCCGGGAACCTATTCTATCGGAATACAGTACCATCGGTATGACGCCGATTACCCCGATGCCGGCGAGGACCGTCATCGCGCTGGCGGCTGTCGTCTTTTCCCATCCCATGAAATCTTCGAGGTACAGTGGCAGATACCCCGCAAATCCCATGCTCATTCCCCAGTAGGATAGTAAAACAAATCCCATTATCCACACATCGCGGAGACGTACCGCGTGGGCTAATGACTTTTTAAGCGGCTCGCCGGAAGCCGGCACCGCGTTATCATGGGCCTGCGGATCGCGACCTGTAAAAAGCCAGAGCAGTCCCAGTATAACCGGGGGCACCCCGAAGAAGAACAGCACGTTCTGCCAGCCGCCCAGCCAGGGAGAAATCAGCGTGGCGCTGGACAAAGTCGCCACCACCGCCCCCACCGACCAGCTGACGTTGAGCATTCCGTTAGCCAGGCCCAATCGTTTACCGGCGAACCAGACCGCCGTTACCTTGGGAACGATGCTGGGCGTTACCGCCGCCATCAGGCCGAAAAGGAACATGAAGAGCGCCATAGTCAGGAAGTCCACCGAGAAACCCCGCAAAGCCCCGAACACCCCGGACAGGATACAGACCACGGTCAGCATACGCTTCACACCGAGTTTGTCGGCGAGAAGTCCTCCCGGCAGACCTATGAATACGCCGGCTAACGGGTCCATGCCCCAGATCGTACCGATGGCTACCATGCTCAATCCCAGGTCGGTGGAAATCTCGGGGAAAAGCACCGGCATGCAGAGACGGGCGGCTCCGGCAACGGAACCGTAGGTCAACATGCCCAGCAGAAGGATATACCAGCGGTATCGTGAACGTTCCTGTTCTAGTATCATTAATCAGGTCCCTGCAGGCTAATAGAGGAAGAGCGTGTCTTGATATGCATGGTGAACACGTTTATTGTCTCGTTCGTGAAACACGGCTGTTGTCAATTAATCCACTTTCTTTTTTTGCCGGGATAAGTTACATCAGGATATACCGGGGGCGGCGCACCGATCATACCGCCGTCGATAACCAGTTCGGTGGCGGTAACATAGCTCGCCTCGTCCGACGCCAGGAAAAGAATACCACTGGCGATTTCTTCAGGGTAACCCATGCGGTCGAGCGGGCACATCGCTCCCAGGATTTCCAGGGTGAAATCAAGACCGCCGCCAATACGCTCAACCAGCTGCTCGAAAAGCGGGGTTCTTATATTGCCCGGGTGAACCGAATTAACCCGGATATTATGCCTGGCATACTGGATGGCATCCGATTTACTCATCGCCCGCATGCCGCCTTTGGACGTATCGTAGACGGGCGTGTCACAGCCAATGATTCCGTAGCAGGAAGCGACATTCACAATACTGCCTCCGCCGGACTTTATCATATAAGGAGCAGCGTACTTGGTGCACAGGAATGTTCCCTTTAAGTTGTTATTTATGACCCTATCCCATTCTTCCGTGGGTAACTCAT
>JASFHJ010000003.1:0-16174 GCA_050123255.1 Dehalococcoidia bacterium | reverse complement strand
CTTCAGCAATGGCCTTCAGGCAATGAGCTGTTAATATCTCCGTATTTCCGCCTTTACGGGGACTCCCGACGATTCCCAGCGCTTTCATACCCACCTCCTGCTATTTTCTATACAATGTCTGCTTTTTAATGTATTCCGCTGCGGGTTGGGGTACCATATGGTCAATTGATTGCTCCTGGGCAACCATCTCCCGGATAGCCGTACTGCTGATATCTATTTCAGGTTTTTCCAGAAATACAACCCGTGAAGATATACCCGGCACCGATTTCTCCAATTCTCCCGGGTCCGGCCTGGGACAGCCGGGTCGGGGTACCGCCACCAGCGTGGTTAATTCGATAATCCGGGCCGGTTCTCGCCAATCCCCGAACTTCTCCAGGCTGTCCCATCCCAGTATGAAGTATAACTCATCGTCAGCGTCATACTGCCGCCGCAACTCGGCCAGCGTATCCACGGTGTAAGATATCCCCGGACGTTCAACTTCGATGGTAGAAATGACATACTCGGGGTAATTTCTCAATGCCAGACGCAGCATCTCCAGTCGCTGTTCGGCCGGGGTAACATCATAATCGACCTTGAACGGAGATTGCCCGGCCGGGACAAAGAGCACCCGGTCGAGAACAAACGATTCTTTGACTTCCCGGACTATCTCCAGGTGGCCGTTATGCACGGGGTCGAACGTTCCTCCCAGTATCCCGATATTCATTGTATTACCACTCCCATTCAATATCCCCGCAGCGTATTTTGCTGCCCGGCCTGACGCCGGCTTTCTCCAGATCTTTTATCAAACCGCGACGCGTCAGCTGACGGTGCATCTGCCATCGTAGTTCCGACGGGCTTGCCCCGGGCCCGGCGTAGAGTCTTTCCAGTTCCGGTACTTTAAGTATAAAATTTCCCCCCTTTTTTTCCACTTTTACCCGGGTATCTTTTGGCCTGGGGTGAAAGACCTTTCTTCCTGTTTCCTGTTTTGTAACTTTTTCAGTTTCCGATTTCAAATTATTCATCACCGCGGACATCAGCTCAGTCACACCCTCTCCCGTAGACGCTGATATATAATATTCTTTTATACCGGATTCTATAAATTCATTTTTTATTTCATTCATTCTTTTCCGCACTTCAAGTAAATCTACTTTGTTTATTACCACTATCTGCGTCTTTTGAGATAATGCCGGATCGTACAGGTTCAACTCCTGGTTGACCCTGACCATATCTTCTAACGGCGTCAATGAGGTACCGCTGATAAGGTGTATCAATATCCGGGTGCGGTGGATATGCTGGAGGAATTCATGCCCCAGTCCCTTCCCCAGATGAGCTCCTTCTATCAGACCCGGCACTTCCGCCATGATAAAGCGCTCTGTTCCCGATTCCACCACCCCCAGAACCGGCTCGATGGTTGTAAAGGGATAATCGGCTATCTTTGGTTTGGCAGCCGAAGCCGACGCCAGCAATGTAGATTTTCCGGCATTGGGATAGCCGATGATTCCTACGTCGGCAATCAGCCTCATTTCCAGTGAAACCGCGCTCTCTTGCCCCGACTCACCCCTCTGAGCGATATGGGGCGCCTGATTTATCGAGGTGGCAAGATGAGTATTGCCCCAGCCACCGCCGCCTCCCCGAGCTACGATAACCTCGTCCCCCGACTTTACCAGGTCGACCTCGGAAGCATCATCCCCGGTTGTGTATTTCACCAGGGTCCCGGCCGGCACGGGTAACATCAGGTTCTCCCCGTTCTTCCCGTGTCTCCTCCTGCCGGCGGCATTCGCACCGTCCCGAGCCCTGAATATCCGCTTCCGGCGGTATTTGACAAGACTGTCCACCGAACCATCCGCCACAATTAGCACATTACCTCCGTCCCCTCCATCGCCGCCGTCCGGACCGCCGAAAGGGACGAATTTCTCCCTCCTGAAGCTGACAGCTCCGTCGCCCCCATCGCCTGCTTTCACATTTATCGTTACTCTATCCCACATGTGACATTTTCCACATATAACAAGATGGTTATTTGGTTAATTATTAGCTAGGACATTCAAGATGGAATTAGATAATATTAATAATAATATCACAGTGGAGAAATATCCACGATAATTTGAATTTCAGGTACGAAATTACCAAATCATTACTAAATAATTAAGTAAAAACAATAAACATTAAAGCCAAAATATTACCAATAGTATCAAATACTCATGGAGACAGCACTTCATCGAAAAGAATAGTAGGGAAAAGCACTGGATGAATCGGGTCTGTTATGCGGAATTGTTATAAAGATTTTTTTATTTTGTTGATGCGTCGCTTCAGGAAAGAGTTTTTTTCGATTTCGGTGGCTATTTTCTTGCAGGCGGTAGTAACCGTAGCGGCATCCCTGCCCCCCAGGATTTTGCCGATCTGGGCCAGAGAGTAGTTGGTTTCTTCCCGTATGAGGTACATCGCCAAGCGGCGTGCCAGTGAAGTATCCTTATCACGGCGGCGACCGATTAGTTCTTCCTTATCCATGTTGAAGCTATCGGCAACAGCTTCGAGGATAGCCGTGTGCATGACCACCTGAGCGTCGGGTTCCTTGCTGCATATGTCTTCAAGGGCCCGGTGGGCTATTTCAATGGTCGGGACTGACTGTAATAACCTTGACAAGGCAATTACCCGGTTGAAAGACCCTTCAAGGAGCCTGACGTTGTTCTGAGCCTGTCGCGCAATGTATTCTACGACTTCTTGGGAAACGACCATGCCCTTTTGCTGCGCTTTAGATTCCAGTATAGCTACCCGCGTATTATAGTCCGGCGGCTGAATGTCGACGATGAGTCCCCATTCGAACCGTGAGCGTAGTCTCTCTTCGAGAAGGGGCATGGACCGCGGCGGACAATCGCTGGTAATAACTATCTGCCGGTTGGTATTGTGCAGCTCGTTAAAAGTATGGAAAAAACTTTCCTCGGTTTGACCTTTCCCGCCGATAAAGTGGATATCGTCGATGAGGAGCATCCCGATGCTGCGGTATTTGTTGCGGAATTCTTCAGTACTTTTATCGCGTATCGACGTGACGAATTCATTGGTGAATTCCTCGGCGCTGGTGCAGATTACGTTTATGCTGTTAGCCGCGGCGACGTGCCCGATGGCATGCAGCAGGTGAGTTTTGCCCAATCCGGCTCCGCCGTATATGAAGAGGGGATTATAGCTGCGTCCCGGATTACTGGCTACGGACAGGGCTGAAGCGCGGGCCAGACGGTTGCCCGTCCCCTCGACAAAGTAATCGAACAAATATCCGGGATTGAGCCGGGTATAAGCCGGTATCGGCGTGGAAATCTCCAGGGGAATGCTGGTCACGTCGTTCCGGGGGTGCTTTTTCCCGTTTACCTGAAAGACGACTTTTACACCGGGGTTGATCAGACCGTCCAGGGCCTTTTCAATGGTGGAAATCTGGTTTTTTTCCAGGTATTCGGCGGCGAATGTGTTCGGTACGCCGATTGTGAAGTGGTTGTCTTGATAATCCAGACCGATGGTTTTACCGAACCAGGTTCGATAGTTCGGCTTACTCACCTGGAGCTGTAGCTCGCCGAGGGCGGTTTCCCAAATTTCTCTCGGAGTTCTAGTTTTCGTGATTTCCATATTTTCAGTAATTTCTTACATCCCCGTCCTGTCACAGGCACAAATATTCCCCCGGGCGTGCAAAAAGCACAAATACACCCCTTTGGATAACTGGGACGGACCTGCCACCTAAATCGGGTGGTTCTTGAGGTTAAAAAGTTAATATTTGATTAAAGTATTAACGTCATATAGCATACACCGATAGCCCGATAGTCGCAAGGTTATTAGGGACAAATACCCGCCATTATCATCCCTTAGAAACTCCAAAATACTCCCGATAGCTGGCGTTTTTGCTTAAATTCGGGGCTCTCCAGTTCAAACCGAACACTTGTCCGAAAAAATTTTTTTTGGTAAACTTTTTCGGGTCGGAGGCATTATGGTAAAAGTCGTTTTCATGGGTACACCCCGGGCAGCTGTTACACCTCTCGAGCACCTTGTAGCTAACGGATATGATGTTGTCGCGGTATATACCCGGCCGGACAGACCGTCCGGCCGTGGGCGTACCCTGGCGGCACCGGCGGTAAAAGAGGCGGCTCTTGCCCTGGGATTGACGGTGGTACAACCTCCCGACCTGAAAAAGGATGAAGCCGTTAAAGAACTCGCCGGTTTTCAGCCCGACATTATCGTGGTTTGCGCTTACGGACAGATTCTATCACAGGCGGTTATCGATATTCCTCCCGGGCAATGTGTAAATATTCACTTTTCCCTGCTGCCGAGGCATAGAGGCGCTTCACCGGTAGCGGCGGCGATACTGGCCGGAGACGAATTCACCGGAGTAAGTATACAACTGGTCAGGAGAAAGCTGGATACGGGACCACTGTTGATATCAAGCGCGGTATCCATCGACCCCCGCGACAATACCGGGACGCTCATGGAAAAGCTTTCCCTGGTCGGAGCCGGACTCCTCCTGGAAGGAATCGGCGGCTGGCTGCGGGGTGATATTACTCCTGAGGAGCAGGACGAATCACGAGCAACCTATTTCAGTCAGATTGAAAAGTCGGAGGGCGAGATTGACTGGAACCTTCCGGCGGTGGAAATCTGGCGGCGTGTCAGGGCGTATAATCCCTGGCCGGGTGCTTTTACCCGCTGGCAGGATGTGAAACTGAATATCGTTGATGCCGGTGTATTACCGGTCGGGAATATCGCCGGTGTAGGTGAGGTAATAACCCTGCCCGGCGACGAAACCGGTATCGGCATAGGTACCGGCGACGGCCTCCTGGTTGTGCGTCGCGTGAAGCTAGCAGGTAAAAAAGAGATGTCTGCCGCCGAGTTCAGCCGCGGTCAGCGGGCTTTTATCGGCTCCGTGTTGCCGAGCTGATACCACCAATTCTCTGCATTCGATTGAGCCTGGTTGGCGTTCTAGATGGTTGCTTGAGTCATTATTTCGTAATTTATAAAAAATCCTGAATTCTCTTAAATAACCTGTTGTAGTCAATCCTTGTGTAGTCTGTAGTGTCGATATAAATGACCTCTCCCTCTAAATCCAATGGCTTGTAGCTTCCCTTGAGGAGCTCCTCTTTGAATTCCGCATAATTGAGGTGGTCAACATGACCTGGGTGTCGCTTTCCGGACTCAGAGCGTTTCTTATACCGTTCGAAAAGAACATCTCCGTTTGTTTTACATTGAATCTGGAAGGGCACGAAACCATACTTCTTTGTTAAGTTCCGTAATCGTTCTGAATCGTGTTGGTCTCGGAAATTACTTTCCACAATTAACGAATGGCCTGCCTTTAAGATGGATTCCATAAAGTAATAAAGCAGTCTATAACTTGAAATCCCAAGTAATTTTGACCATTCCCGGTCTCTTGTACCTAGTGAATCAAAGAGTGACTCTTTAATATCATCTTTGGTCATCAAAGGAAGGTTGAACTTTCTGGCGACTTTATTGGCGAGAGTCGTCTTTCCGGTGCATGGGGGTCCAGAAATTATTATTAATAATGTGCTCTCCATGTACTCCACGTTGTAAACCCTATGTAATATGAGTGGAGTATAACTAATCGAAAAAGTATTTCGCAACAAGCTAATATATTGCCTCTCCTATCACCAGCCTGTATAATCAGGTTTATGGAGAAACACCCTGATATACCGGAAGATTTGAGTAAATTCGACTCGTTGGTGGAAATTATCGCACGACTGCGCGGTCCCGACGGCTGTCCCTGGGACCGTGAGCAGACCCATCGATCCCTGCGGATAAACCTGCTTTCCGAATGCTACGAGGTCCTGGAAGCACTGGATAGCGACGAACCGGACAAGCTATGTGAAGAACTGGGTGATTTGTTATTGCAGATTGTCCTGCACGCGCAGATAGCCGCGGATAACGGCGAATTCGAGATAAGCGATGTTATTAACAGCATCGGCTCGAAGATAATCCGCCGGCATCCGCATGTCTTCGGCTCCGGCAAAGCCGATAATGCTGAGGAGGTCATGCATAACTGGGAATCCCTCAAACGGGAGGAGAGAGAAGAGGGAGTGTCGGCGCTTGAGGGAGTACCAAAACATATGCCGGCCCTGGCCTACGCCTACGAGATATCGCGGCGCGCCGTACGTCTGGGCTTCGAGTGGAAAAACCTCGAGGGGGTAATCGATAAGGTTATCGAGGAAATCCGGGAAATCAAGGATGCCGCCGACCGCGAGGAAAAATCGCAGGAACTCGGCGACCTGCTGTTTACGCTGGTAAACTACGCGCGCTGGCAGGGAATCGATCCCGAGGTGGCGCTGCGGGAGGCCAACAGCAAATTTTACAAGCGCTTTACCCGTATGGAGGAGCTATGCCACCAGCGCGGTGTGGATTTCAGCAAGCTGTCTCTGCAGGAGATGGACGATTTATGGGAGGAAGTAAAAGGAGAGGTATAACTCAAGTTTGCCAATAACATCACGATGATTGGTAAAACATGAGGGCATGATGAATAGTAAAATGGTCGGGGCGAGTGGATTTGAACCACCGACCTCCGCGTCCCGAACACGGCGCGCTAACCAGGCTGCGCTACGCCCCGCCGGGACTATTATACGGCTCAGCCGGTCATTATGGCAAGATGTAACGGCAATAACGAAAAACATGATAAGATATGAGTAATTGCGTATATGCGCAATTGAGGACAAATTAGGCGGGAAGATGATATGAAATATATCGTGCTGATAATCGATGGCGCCGCCGGTCTGCCCCTGCCCGACCGTGAAAATAAAACGTCCCTGGAGCTGGCGGTAACACCCAATCTGGATGCGATGGCCAGGGAGGGAAAACTCGGGATGGCGCGTACCGTGCCCCCCGGCATGGAGCCAAGTAGTGCTTGTGCCTGCATGTCGGTTATGGGGTACAATCCCGAAATCTACTACAAGGGGCGTGCGGGTATCGAAGCCCGAAGCATGGGAATTGACATCGGTGAAAACGAGGTCGTATTCCGCTGTAATCTGGTTACCGTGCGTGACGGTCGGATGTGGGACTACAGCGCCGGCCATATCGGCACCGAAGAAGCCAGAGAGATAATAACAACACTTAATAACGAACTCGGCAGCGATGCGGTACGCTTTTACCCCGGCATAAGCTACCGGCATATACTCAAATTAAAGGGCTGCAACGATACCCTTGAGGCCGAATGCACCCCTCCCCATGATATCCCGGGCAGACCGGTGGAGGAATATTTACCCCGGGGACCGGGAAGTAACCTGCTAAAAGACCTCATGAAACACTCTCAGGAGTTATTGAGAAGCCATGAAATCAACGAGAAACGTCGTTCTAGCGGCAATACGCCCGTTTCCATGGTCTGGCTTTTTTGGGGCAGCGGAGCGGCTCCTGAGATGCCCGGCTATCGCGAGACCTACGGACTGAGAGCCGCCATGACTTCCGGGGTGGATTTATTAAAGGGACTGGCGATGATGTCGGACATGGAAGTACTCGATATTCCGGGTGTGACCGACGGACCGGATAATGACCACGAAGCCCAGATTAACGGGGCGCTCGAAGCCCTGAATGAAAAGGAAATGGTAATGGTGCATATCGAAGCGCCCGACGAAGCCGCCCACAGCGGATCGGTGGATGAGAAGGTAAAGGCTATCCAGGATATAGATGAACAAGTTGTCGGCCGACTGCGGGAATGGCGGGTCGATGAACTCCGCGTACTGGCGATGCCGGACCATCCCACGCCGGTATCCCTGCGCACCCATACCGCCGAACCGGTGCCGTTCTTATTCTGGGGTACAGGGATTGAATCGAACGGCGCGGCGCGTTTCACTGAAGCCGAAGCCGCCAAAACTGGTCTTTTTATCGAGCCGGGGTATAAAATAATGGGGGATTTCCTGTAAAGTAATGACAAAATAGTTGCGTAAATGCGCAAATGCGTATAATATTGAGAAAGGATAAATGGACTTAATCGTACAGAAATACGGCGGAAGTTCGGTAGCCGGTGCGGAAAAGATAAAAAACGTCTCCCGCCGCATTGCCCGGACGAGAGAAGCCGGCTATCAGGTGGTCGTGGTGGTTTCCGCCATGGGTGATACCACCGATGAACTGGTAACGCTGGCTTACCGGATAAACGAACATCCGGACATGCGGGAACTTGATGTCCTGCTTTCCACCGGCGAGGTCGTCTCGAGTACCCTGCTGGCGATGTCCCTGCACGCCATGGGCTGCCCCGCTATAAGTCTCAGCGGCGCCCAGGCCGGTATTACCACCAATACCGCCTACAATCAGGCG
Organism: Dehalococcoidia bacterium; assembly: GCA_050123255.1. Taxonomy (GTDB): domain Bacteria; phylum Chloroflexota; class Dehalococcoidia; order Dehalococcoidales; family RBG-16-60-22; genus W425. Next base: position 7,918 of record JASFHJ010000003.1, on the reverse strand, counting down.
AGAATAACCAATATCAACCCCGTTCGTGTGAAGCAGGAGCTGGAAAAAGGGAACATCGTCATCGTCGCCGGATTCCAGGGTATTACCGAGGATATGGACATTACCACCTTGGGGCGCGGCGGTTCGGATACCACGGCCGTTGCCCTGGCGGCCAGCCTGAAAGCGCTGCGTTGTGAAAGGTATACCGATGTCGACGGTATTTATACCGCTGACCCGCGTCTGATTCCCGAAGCGCACAAGCTTACCGAAATAAGCTACGAAGAAATGCTGGAAATGACCGGTTACGGTTCCAAGGCTATTCACCCGCGGGCCGTGGAACTGGGAGAGCTTTTTAACGTCCCGATTCTGGTAGCATCCAGCTTTAACGATAATCCGGGTACGTTGATATGTGAAGAGGTGTCTATGGAGATACGAAATAAAGTCAGAGGCATAACCCATGACCTGGACGTGGCTAAAATAATGGTGGTCGGCGTGCCGGACAAACCCGGCATTGCCTCGGCGGTGTTCGTTCCCCTGGCGGAAGCCGGAGTCAGCGTCGATACCATCGTGCAGAATGCCAGCATCGAAAATATCACCGACCTTACCTTTACGGTAACCCGGGGTGATCTAAATAAAGCTATGGCGGTTATCCGGCCGGTAATGGAATCCATCGGCGCCCGGGAGTGCCTCAGCGACTCCAATCTGGGTAAGGTCAGCATCATCGGGACCGGCATGCAAAATACCCCTGGTTATGCGGCGCGCATGTTTGATGCTTTAAGTCAGGAAAAAATAAACATCCAGCTGATTTCTACCTCGGAAATACGTATTACCTGCATCATCGAAGAAGCCAGGGTGACCGATGCGGTACGCGCTCTTCACCGCGCTTTCGAGATGGAAATCAGTAATTAGGCGGGAAATATGACTATTTTACGGCGACGACTTCCTTCACTTCCGGGATTTCCTGTTTGAGAATGCGTTCAATCCCGTTCTTCAACGTCATCGTGGACATGGGACAGCCGGCGCAGGCTCCGACCAGCTTGACCTTGACCGTGCCGTTTTCAACCTCTACCAGTTCAACATTACCGCCGTCTCGTTCCAGGGCCGGGCGTATTTTTCCGAGAATTTCTTCAACCTTATCCTGCATTACATTCTCCTTAAGTGAAAAATGGCTCTCTCTCTTTCAATTCTAGTCACCGTATCGCGGTTTTGTCAATATATCGGTTTTACCTGCGTGAGAATAACGTCTAATTTCACCTGGTGAAATACCCGGTGACATATTGCAAAATAATAAAGAATTACGCCTGAAAAGGTTTGTGTACGTACCTTGACTGGTGTAGTATATAATACTTAAAATATTACTGAGGTCGTAGATGACTCGCGAAGAAGAGAAACTGGTTAGATACCGGCAGCAGCGCAGCAAAGAAGCTATTGATTTAGCTATGCAGGGGAAATGGCGCGAGGCGGTGGAAATCAACCGGGAAATTCTGGAGAATTTTCCCCGGGATGTCGATGCCTGTAACCGGCTCGGCCGAGCCTACATGGAGTTGGGGCAGTTAGCCAATGCCACCGAAGCTTACGGTCGTACCGTAGAACTTGATCCTTACAACGCTATTGCCAACCGGAACCTGCGGCGCATCAGCGATATGGACCAGTCGGAAAATGAAGATGTGGATACCGATGAGGTCGCCCCGAGGCAGTTCATCGAGGAAATCGGCAAATCGGGCACTACCGCTCTGGAAGAAATTGCTCCCAAGGAAAAAAGAGCCCGGATGGTCTCCGGCGACAGGGTCTTTCTCAAGGTGGACAACAATGCCTTGATTGTCGAGAACCGGCGGGGCGAATACATGGGCAGGGTGCCGGCCCGGTACGCCCAGCGTCTGGTCAGGCTGATAGTGGGAGGAAATGAATACACCGCCACCATAGTTACGTCGAAAGCCGACGAGCTGTCCGTGATTATCCGGGAAACCTACCAGCATCCCAGCCAGATAGGGAAGCTGTCCTTCCCGCCGAAGGGAATGGAGGAAGTGCGCAGCTTTGCCACCGACCGGGCGCTGAGTTCGGATTCCGATTACGACGAAGACAGCGAGGATGACTCCGGCTACACCATCATCGGCGGCGACGAGGTGGAAGTATTGACCGAAGGTTCCGATGATAACGATGATGATACCGGAAATGATGACGATTAGGAGAATGAAAAAGTTATGGTTATAGGCAATGTTAAACCGGTCAGCTTAGAAGAGGAGATGAAAAGCTCCTATATTGATTATGCCATGACGGTTATCGTCTCACGGGCTCTACCGGATGTGAGAGACGGCCTGAAGCCGGTGCACCGGCGCATTCTCTACGTCATGAATGACCTGGGGATGAGGTCAAATGCCGCTTATAAGAAAAGCGTGCGTATCGTCGGCGAAGTTTTGGGTAAATATCACCCTCACGGAGATTCATCCGTTTACGATGCCATGGTACGTATGGCGCAGGATTTTTCCATGCGATATCCCCTCGTCGACGGGCAGGGTAATTTCGGCAGCGTTGACAACGACCCGGCGGCCGCCATGCGCTATACCGAAGCCCGTATGACCCGGATAGCCGAAGAAATGCTGGTGGACATCGAGAAGGAAACCGTGGATTTCATGCCTAATTTCGATGATACCCTGAAAGAGCCCAGGGTATTGCCTACCCGGATACCCAACCTCCTCCTGAACGGCAGTTCCGGCATTGCCGTAGGCATGGCGACCAATATTCCGCCCCACAACTTGAGCGAGGTCTGCGATGCTGTTTCGCATCTGATCGATAATCCCAAGGCTACCATCGAGGATCTCACTCAGTTCATCAAGGGACCCGACTTCCCCACCGCGGGTATTATCCTGGGCGCCGACGGAATACGTAACGCCTATACTACCGGGCACGGCAAGATAGTCGTGCGGGCAAAAGCCCACGTGAGTGATTTGCAGAGAGGCGAACGGCAGCAGATAATCATTACCGAACTGCCGTACCAGACCAACAAGGCGGCTCTCGTCGAGACTATCGCCGAACTGGTTCGCAATAAGAGAATAGACGGTATCAGCGATTTGCGTGACGAGTCTGACCGCGAAGGTATGCGTGTAGTCATCGAGCTGAGAAAGGACATCCAGGCTCAGAAAGTCCTCAACAACCTCTACAAATACACCGCCATGCAGTCGTCATTCTTCATCAACATGCTGGCTCTGGTGGAAGGACAGCCCCGGGTAATCAGCCTCCGGGAAGCTTTGCAGAACTTCATCAGCTTTCGGCAGCAGGTCATTACCCGCCGTACGCGCTATGACCTAAAGCAGGCCAGGGCCAGGGCACATATCCTCGAAGGACTCAGGATTGCCCTCGATAATATCGACGCTATTATCAAGACCATCCGCGAATCGGAAACCGCCGACGTTGCCCGGAAGAACCTGATGACGAATTTCGGCCTGACGCAGATACAGGCTCAGGCCATTCTCGATATGCAGCTGCGCCGCCTGGCGAACCTGGAGCGGCAGAAAATCCTCGATGAATACGCCGAGCTCGTTAAGACTATCGCCTATCTGGAAGATTTGTTGAAGAACCCGAGGCGTATTCAGGTATTGATTAAAGAAGAGGTCGAAGAACTGAAGTCGAAGTTCGGCGACGAGAGGCGGACTACCATCATCGACCAGGGGCAGCTGGAGTTCACCGAGGAAGACCTGATACCTCACGAACGTGTCGCCGTCACGATTAGCAGTCGCGGTTTTGTCAAGAGGGTAGCTTCGAAGAACTACACCCCACAGCACCGCGGCGGCAAGGGTATTATCGGGCAGGTGACGCGTGAAGAAGACGCTGTCATGTTGCTTACCGTGGCGGACACGCACGATGATATGTTCTTCTTTACTGACAGGGGGAAAGTGTACTACCTGAAATGCCACGAGATACCTTCGGGCAGCTCCCGCACGTCCAAGGGTCTGGCGATTATTAATCTGCTCTCGATTACCGAGCGTGAAAGAGTTACTTCCATGGCGGCCACTACGGGATTAATGCCGGATGCCTACATGGTCATGGCTACCAGGATGGGGGAAATCAAGAAGACGTCGCTTGATAAATTCTCGGCGGTACGCTCCAGCGGCCTTATCGCCATGGACCTGGAACCGGGAGACGAACTGGTGTCTGTCTGCATGGCTACCGATGACGACGATGTTATTATGGTTTCCGGGAAAGGGCAGTCGATACGCTTTAAGGTTTCCACCTTAAGGACAGCCTCGCGTACCAGCGGCGGCGTACGCGGTATGAAGCTGGCACCCGGCGACAGCATTGTCACCTTGGATAAAGCCGACGACGATGCCTATATGCTGGTGGTAACCACCGGCGGATTCGGCAAAATCACGCCTGTCGAGCAGTATCCGAGGCAGCACCGCGCCGGCAGCGGCGTTCGCACCTTCAAAATCGTCGAGAAATCCGGCGATGTTGTGGCTGCCAGGGTGGTGAAGCTCGATGAGCAGGTGATGCTGATAACCGCCGAAGGCATGGTCACCCGTACGCCGATCAAGGAAAAAGACCCGCGTAAAGGTATTACCATTCAGGGCAGAAGCACCCAGGGAGTCAAGATAATGACCCTGGATGAGGGCGATAGCCTGGTGGCGATAACCACTTTTGAAGCTTGAATAGGCTCATCTACTCATTAGCGTAAATCCTCATTTGCGCAAATGCGCAATAAAAAACATTTGATACCGGATTACCCAGGCACTATAATTCCCTTATTCGGAGGTGATGTTGCTCGTTAACGAGATTCTCCATCAGGTTAGCCGTCCCGCGCGGTATACCGGCGGCGAGTGGAACAGCATCATCAAGGACTGGGACGCCACTCCCCTCAGGATAGCCCTGGCGTACCCGGACACCTATGAAATCGGCATGTCCAACCTGGCTGTCCCGATTCTATATGACATCATCAACAGCCGGTCTGACGCTCTTGCCGAGAGGGTCTTCGCTCCCTGGATGGATATGGAAGACGTCATGCGGCGGCGTAATATCCCCCTTTTCAGCCTGGAAAGTCGGCACCCGCTCAAAGAGTTCGATATCATCGGGTTTTCCCTGGGATATGAGCTGAACTATACCAACGTGCTCAACATGCTGGACCTGGCGCAGTTACCGGTGCGGGCTTCGGAAAGGAAGGGAACTCATCCCCTCGTTATCGCCGGGGGCAGCTGTGCCCTGAATCCGGAGCCGATGTCCGACTTTATAGATGCGTTTATCGTCGGCGACGGCGAAGAAGTAATCCTGGAGTTTCTTGATGCGTGCCATGAGGCTAAGAGTGGCGGAAGAAAGGAGCTTCTGCAAAAACTGGCGGCGATACCGGGAGTCTACGTTCCGTCGCTATACGAAGTTGAATATCAGCCTGAAGGACTGATAACATCCGTAACGCCGACCGTCCCCGAAGCCGGTAAGGTTGTGACCAGGAGTATTGTGAACGCATTACCTCCAAACCCGGCAAAACCCGTCGTTCCTTATATAGAGGTCATTCACGACCGCGGCAACATCGAGGTACAACGGGGATGCAGTCGGGGCTGCCGTTTCTGCCAGGCAGGCATGATTTACCGTCCCGTACGCGAGAGGCCGCCGGATGAAGTAGTCGTAGCGGCCGGTGAACTTATTTCCAGCTGTGGCTATGATGAGGTATCACTGGTGTCGCTTAACACTTCTGACTACTCGGACATTGACCGGCTCGTATACAGGCTTGTTAAGGAATATCCCGACCTAGCGGTATCCCTGCCCAGTTTACGATTGGACACGCATTCGGTGGACCTGGTAGAGTCTTTGCCCACACGCCGGCGTACCGGGCTTACCTTCGCCCCGGAAGCCGGCAGCGAGAGACTGCGGCAGGCTATTAATAAGGACCTGACGGAAGAAAGCCTCCTGGAGACGGCGGCCGTGGCTTTTGAACGGGGCTGGACAGGACTCAAGCTGTATTTCATGATAGGATTGCCCACCGAAACCGATACTGACGTCGAGGGTATCGTAGAACTGGTTAATAAGGTACGTGCGGCAGGTAAAGCCGCCAGCGGTAAGAAACCGATGATACGTGTCAGCGTGGCCACTTTCGTGCCCAAGCCGCATACGCCTTTTCAGTGGGCTGCTCAGTTGGACGAGGCTGCCATTATAGAACGACACGAGATACTGCGTCGGGGACTGCGGCACAAGAGCACCCGGCTTTCCTGGACGGATCCCGAAATAAGCATTCTGGAAGCGGCTCTGTCACGCGGCGATAGACGTACCGGTAGGGTTATCTACAATGCCTGGAAGCTGGGGTGTAAATTCGATGCCTGGAGCGAACATTTACGCTATGACCTCTGGCGCCGGGCTTTTTACGATGCCGGGTTGGATATCGGGTTCTACACTCAACGTGAACGCTCTATGGACGAAATCCTGCCCTGGTCGCATATCGACAACGGCGTGTCGGCTGATTTTCTGAAAACCGAATACCGCCGGGCCCGGCAGGGTTTGACTACACCGGACTGCCGGAAGGGTAGTTGTAACGTCTGCGGCCTGGAAAACCTCGATATTTGTGCTCAAAAGAGCTAATGCGTAATTGCGCAATTGAGTATATACTCATATCAACTCGCTATCAGCTTTTCAAGTCCTGTTTATTGTTGTATATTTAGGTAATCCTGAATAATCGAGGGTAAGGAGGAACTATGAACGTTATCTGGGTGATATCAGATTCGCTGCGCCGGGACCACGTGGGTGCTTACGAGAACAAAGACATAATAACCCCGTCAATCGACGCCTTCGCCGGGAAGTCGGTCAGGTTCGACCGGCACTACATCGCCGGCTTTCCCACCATGCCCACCCGTGCCGATTACCTGACCGGCCGGTGGACGATGTCTTATATGCTGTGGGAGCCGTTATTTGAAGATGAAGTGCTGCTGCCGTCAATCCTCGCCCAAAAGGGTATCCACACCGCTGCCGTGGTTGATACGCCGTTCTTTATTCGTAACGGTATGAACTATGACGTAGGCTTCCGCCACTTTACGGAAATACCGGGACAGGTAAGCCAGCAGTGGATTGTCGACCCGGATACCAAGAAGGGGAGTGTCGTTCACACTATTTACGGCGGCGACGTGAAAGACGACTGGCGTTACGAAGCCGACTATATTTCGCCGCAGACCTTCCAGAAAGCCGTGAACTGGCTGGAACGCCATTACCGGGAGGACTTCTTTTTGTACGTGGATACCTGGGACCCTCACGAGCCCTGGGAGCCGCCGCAGTACTACACCGAGCTTTACTGGCCCGGCCATGACGGCCAGCAGGCGATGCCGGTCTACGGCTACTGGCCGCAGATTCCTGGCATAACCGAGGAAATGGTCAAGAAAGCACACGCCTCCTACTGTGGTGAGGTAACTATGGTGGATGCCTGGTTCGGCTATTTCATGAAGAAGGTGGAAATCCTGGGCTTGCTGGAAAACACGATGATAATTTTTACCAGTGATCACGGTTATTACTTCGGAGAGCATGGCGGTATCCTGGGCAAGATGGTATTCGCCAGGGACGAAAACGGCAAGATGAAAGGCAATGGTATCTGGTCCCATTCGCCGTTCTATGAGGAAGTCACCAATACGCCGTTGCTCATCTATCTGCCCGGTAATAAACCTGGTAACTATGAAGGCATCACCTCCGCTGTCGACCTCATGCCCACGGTGCTGGAGGCTATGGGACAAAGGATTCCCGACCGTGTCCAGGGCAGGTCACTGCTGCCGGCGGTCAAAGACCAGACTGTCTCCGGCCGCTCTTACACTGTCAGCGCGCATCCCTTCATTAATGCCGGCGAATGGATGAAATCGGTAGATGGCGTCAACCGTATGACGGAGAAGGACTCTACCGCTACTGTGACCACCGACGAATGGACGCTGCTCTATAACACCGAGCCGGGCATGTCCGAGCTTTATAACTTGAAGTCCGACCC
>JASFHJ010000002.1:0-21109 GCA_050123255.1 Dehalococcoidia bacterium | reverse complement strand
CTTCTCCTTAATAAGCTGGTTTATTTCGCTGTAGGGGTCATCGAGGTCGCCGAAGTGGATAGCCTTGGTGGGGCAGGCGATTACACAGGCCGGGGTAGCTTCGCGGTCGACTCCAGGCGTCAAACCCGCCGCCAGACCGGCATCAATCCTTTCCTTGCAGAAAATGCATTTCTGTACTACGCCCACTTCATGCGGGTACAGGGTCTTGCCTACCTTCTCATGCTCGGTAAGTCCCTGCCCCGGGAAGTATTCGGCATTACCGTTCTCATAGAACGACCGGGCCTGATAGGGACAGGCAATCATGCAGTAGCGGCAGCCCACGCATTTGTCTTCGTCAACCACGACGATACCGTCCGGGCGCTGGTAGGTAGCCCCCGTTGGACAGACCTTAACGCAAGCCGGGTCCGCGCACTGGTTACAGCGGATATTATAGATCAGCTTGGTGACGGTGGGATACTTGCCGCTCTCGCCTATCAGGACCCTGTTCCAGAAAATCTCGGGCGGAAGAAAATGCTCCGCCTTACAGGCGAGGACACACTCGTAACAACCGACGCATCTTTTCTGTTCTATCGCCATTCCCCATCTCATAGTTTGTCACCTCCAGCTCCATCGAATTCTATTCTGTGGTCGATTTTATAGACTTTTACCGTAGCTGCCGTCTCCTGGCTCCAGCACACCGGGCAGGCATGCTTGAAGTCCGACTCCAGCAGTATATTGAAGTTGGTGCCTTTACCATAGGCTATCGGAGCACCCTTGGCCCAAGCGCCCGAGCAGGCGGATATGGCTACGGTCTGGGGGTGCTGTCCCTGCATAGTCTTGAGGGTACCGGTTGTCTTGCGCCCGTAGGGTGATTCGAGACATATAAGGTCACCGTCTTTAAGTCCCTTCTTGGCAGCCATATCGGCGTTCATGGTGATGTTGTAGGTATAGGGATTTTGCCGGCTGACCTCATCGAGCCAGGGCATCTCCATGGTGTAGGTACCGTTGTGAAGGATATCGCGATAGGAGAAGGAGTAGAGGTCATATTCACCGGAGAGTTCCTTACCTACCTGCGGGGGAAAGTAGCTGATTAAAGGTGTAAACTGCTCCCAATCCAGCTCTATCCCTGCCTTCTCGGCATTTTTCATAACGCTCTCTTTCAGCTCGGCGATATGCTCCATGTAAATGGGTATCCTCACGTCCACATGCCAGCGCCAGTAGGCCTCCTTGGGTTTCTTAGGCCATTTAACGGGACCGTTATTGAGGGTGTATTCCAGCCCGTGTTCATCGCCAAAGTAGAATTTCAGGGCACGGTCCATCATTTCACCATAGGTAATCTTCTCCTCGGGTTTTATCAGCTGGACCACCTTTTCGGGGTCTATATCGCCCAAATGCCTGATACTGTCAATATCGCCGCCAATCAGCGCTTCGCCGCCGAAGCTTGTGAAGTAGACATTGTAGTAGTTGTTCATCTCTTCTCTCATGCCTATTCTATCAGCAAGGTCCCAGAGGACTTCGAGCTTGTTCCTGCGTTCATAGGCGGGTTTAACGACGGGCTGGCGTACCGGAAAGTCCCAGCCTTCCATGCCGATGGGGTGGTTGAAGAAGGGACCATGTGTCCCGAAAAGACAGTAGGCTTCCAGGGGATGCAGGTCAGGCAACACGATGTCGGCAAAGCCCTCACAGAACTCATTGGGGAGTATATTGAAGGATACGATGAAAGGTATTTTCTTCCAGAAATCCTCCGCTATTTCACGGCTCTGGGTGCTACGTACCATGTTGGCACCAAAAATCATGGCCATCTCTACTTCATAAGGACGGCCCAGCTTGTCCCAGTACTTATCAAAGTCGGAAGTGACCGGGTGGGGAGAAAACGAGGCCGTCGGTGTGAGTTCCTTCATGAGGTAGGTATAGGGTACCTGGGAATCTTCTATGGGCCAGGGGCGGTGTTCCATGAAAGACCCGGCCGTGAGCATACCGTCTTTACAGGCGTAAGGTACCATGCGGAAACGCCCTGTGTCCGGGTACCCTTCGACATAGGCCGGCCAGCCAAGCGTACCTCCGGGGACATCCATGGCGCCGACGATAGCATTGAGCAGGCACATGGCGCAATAGCTCTGGGCGGAATTGGTGTGCCCCTGCCCGCCGCGGAACATAACGGCGGCTACCGGCCGGAAGGGAAACTTCTCCCCTTCAATTTCGACAGTAGCGCCTATCATGGCCGCATCGACCCACTCTTCAGCGATACGGCGGATAGTCGAGGCGGGAACAGTGCTTTCTTTTTCCGCCTGTTCCGGCGTGTACTGCTTGACGTGGTCCTTGATAAGCTGGAAGGACGGGTGACATTTTACGCCGTTGACTTCATATTCTCCCAGAATGGCATAATCGCCGATGGATGGGTCATTGAAGACCTTGGCCTTGTTATCTTTCGCATCCCAGACAAGAGGCTTGTCGGTCTTTTTATCCCGGACATATTTACCGTCCGGCCCGATGAGGTACGGCCCGTTGGTCTTTAATTTTATAAATTCGACATCATAAGTGTCCAGTTCGTTGAGTATGATATTTACAATCGCCATGGCGACGATGCCATCAGTGCCCGGCAGGATAGGTACCCACTCGGTGGCTTTACCTCCGCCAAAGTTACAGATAGGGTCGAAAACGACATTCTTCATGCCTCTGGACCTGGCATCGGCAGAGAGCCTCATATTAAAGCCCATAGAGTGCCCCGATGCGGTCCCTTTATTGGAACCCATTTGAATGGCGTAGTTACAGTACTTGAAGTCGGGCACAATCGACCACGAGGCATGGTAGAGACCGGCGCCCATATGTGAGCCGCTGCCACAATGAAGACCGGCGCCGCCGACGTACCAGTTCTTAGTACCGAAGACCGCCCCGAAAACACCGAAGCCCAGGGGCAGGTCCGGTCCGCTGCCCGGCCCGGGCGTGCCGCCGTGGAGAAGTTTATGGGGGTTCTCAGCGCGAATTTTCTCGAGATGCCTGGCGATTTCATCAAGAGCCTCGTCCCAGGAAACCCTCTCCCATTTGGGATCTTCAAAGAGTCCCTTCTTGGGGTTGGTTCTTCGCAAGGGGTAATTATAGCGATTGGGATCGTAGAGGGCCTGTATCATGGCCTCACTCTTGGCACATATACCACCCCTGGGACCGAAGTCACTATTAGGATCACCCTCGATTTTCACAATGACACCGTTAACACGGTGCGCGCGTATAGCGCACTGACCGTAGCAGCCGCCACAGGTAGTATTAACAAAAGTGTCATCCCAGATTTCAGGATTACCTTTTACGGACAAACCCAGAACCGGCTTATTTTTATCCGGCTTTTTTGCTTCCCTTACCATATCCGCCTCCTTATTAAAAGTGTATTATTTGAATTATATTTCTTTATTTGTTTCACAAAGCTTATGGAGGAGCTCGTAGCGCTCATCGACCACCTGCTGCAGTTCGGCCAGTCCGTTTTCGTCGAGATGTGAAAACTTCCGCATCAGTTTGGTAAATTCGGTAATGGGTTTCGGACTGGCAACTTCAAGATTCAATTTGGGCTGACCGTATTCGGCTTCCCACAGCGGGAAGTAGTTGGTCCTGACGGCCGTCCGGCAAACCTCGATTACCCGGTTCGAGTCGATACGCCAGCCGACCGGACAGGGCGAGAACACGTGCAGGTAAACGAATCCTTCCTTGGCCATCTCCTTGGCCTTGGTTAATTTCTTGACGAAATCTTCCATGTGACTGAGAGTAGCCGTAGCCATATAGCGCGGTTTGTGCATCAGCATCACCAGGGGCATGTTCTTGGCTGCGGTCGGCTTCCCGCGGGTTATCTTCCCTACCGGTGTCGTGGAAGTGGCAGCACCCTTGGGAGTGGCGCTGCTCCGCTGGTTGCCGGTGTTCATATAACCTTCGTTATCATAGGCGAGATAGATAAAACGCTCGCCTCTTTCAGCGGCTCCGCTCAGGGGCTGAAAGCCTATATCGGTCGCACAGCCGTCCCCGGTAAAACACACCACCGTGGCATCCTGTCCCGTCCGGCGGAAATACCGCGATAATCCGGTAGCGCTGGAGGCTACTCCCGTCATGACGCAGGACAGATAGGAGACTTTATGCCAGGCCCCGATGTTCTGCCCGTGCAGTACCGGCGCCGAGCAGCCCGGCGTCCCTACGAATACTATGTTCTTACCCAAAACTTTGGGTACGGTCCTGGCTGTCAACTCCAGGGGACAGCCGGCGCACCAGGCAACACCCCCGGAAAACTGGTCTTCCTCGCAAAAGTAGTCGAATACCTTGTTTCTTTTCTTTGTTGCTTCAGCCATTTTATTCTTCCTCCATCGGAATCCAGGTAACATCCTGGTACTGTTTGCCCTGGGCTGCGTCGTTGACTTCATCGACCACCCTACCGATATGTTCCAACGTGATATCCAGATTGGCCAGTCCATCTATATAACTGAGTATCGGTATCCCGCCGATATCCGTACCAAGCGCTTTCAACTCCATGGCCATCGGTCCGTATTTCCAGCCGAAGGAAAGGCTGCGGTCGATAACGCCGACGGCTTTCTTACCCTTTATGGCCTGGATTAACTTCTCTTCCGGGAAAGGCCGGAAGAGCCGGAGCTTGATAAGCCCGACCTTGATTCCTTCTTCTCTCTTGGTATCAACAACTGTTTTGGCCGTACCCGCGGCACTGCCGGAGGTTAAAATTACGAAATCGGCATCATCGGTGCGGTATTCTTCTATCTGACCGCCGTAGTAGCGTCCGAAGTAGTCCCCGAAGGCCTTGTCTATCTCATCAACCTTGTTCTTAACCCGCTCCAGCGCCAGCCAGTGCTTGTAACGCGCTTCGACGTAGCCCATTTCCATGCCGTGCGAACCGCAGCCTGTGGAAGCACCCGGTATTATCCGGGGTCGCTGAGGCTGGTCCTTCAAAGGCGCCAGAAAAGTATCCACATCTTCTATCCGGGGTATTTCCACCGCCTCGGCGAGATAGGACAGGTAGTAGCCATCATAATTGACCATAACCGGCAGCTGGATATCGTAATCTTCAGCCAGCCGGTAAGCCATTATCGTCTGGTCCAGGATTTCCTGGTTATTTTCCACGATTATCTGAACCCAGCCGGAATCGCGCGTGGAAATCAGGTCCTGCTGACCGGCAGATACGGCATGGATGCCGGGGGTCTCCCGGTTGACGTTGATCATTACTACCGGTGCCCGGAAGCCGGCTGTTTCCAGCAGCGTATCGTACATAAATACCAGTCCGTACGATGAAGTTGCCGTAAACACTCTGGCTCCCGCCATACTGGCGGCGCGGCAAACGTTCATCGCCGAGTTTTCGCCTTCAACCTCGACTATCTCGGCATCCAAATCACCGTTAGCCACGAAGGTCGACAGCAGTTCGGCAAGCTCGCTCTGGGGGGTGATGGGGTAGCAGGATACCACCTCGGGCCGACAAAGTCTGGCCGCGTGGGATCCAACGTGGTTGCCGGTTATGACCAGAACTTGTCCCTCTTTAGCTTTCATCAGCGAACTCTCCTTCCGAGACCATAGTAATGGCTTTCCGCGGGCATTCCGTAGCACAGATACCACAGCCCTTACAAAAAGTCAGGTCTACTTCGTAATGATCACCTTTATCACGCATACACTGCGGCGGACAGTACAACGAACATAGACCGCAGTAATTGCATTTTTCCTTTTCCAGTACCGGTCTCTCCGTCCGCCATCCGCCGGTGTCCAGTGCCAACATCAGCTTGTTGGCGTCCGACCACGAGGCCTCCGTATCAAGCATATATTTTCTTTTTACTACCATTTGATAACCTCCACTTCCTGGTAACCCCTCTCGGCGCTTTTCAGATTACGCTGGAGAATATCACCGCTCAGATAATTGGGCAGAGCGTCCAATATGGACTGAAGTTGCAGCCAGCCGGAGGCGGCGGCGAATGCCCCGAGAAGGCAGGTATTGGGTATGTCCCTCCCGATTTCATCGACCGCAATCTGGGTGGCATTGACCACCCCGCCGATTTTCAGATTTTCATCAGGCTGTTTATCGAGTGTCTTTTTGCTGTTGAGGATGAAAACAGCTTCCGGCTTTAGACCTGTAAATAGGGTGGGCAGCGTCAGCAGCCCGGGGTCGATTACAATGATGCAATCCGGATTATAAATCTGGGTCTTTTCACGTATGGGCTTATCGTCAACGCGTGTAAAAGCCACCACCGGCGCGCCGCGTCTTTCAAAACCGTACATGGGAAAGCTGGCTACGGATTTCCCCTCGGCTACAAAAGCGCTGGCAAGCATCCGCGCCGCCAGTACGGCGCCCTGTCCGCCTCTTCCATGTATTCTGATTTCTCTCAAAACTATTTCACCCCTTCTTCATTTATTTGCAGCGCCTGTTCTTCATGGTCGCGCTGCCCAACCGGTGTCCCGTTATTCTTACCGGCGGATATCCGGGCAATCCTGGGCAGCAGTTTTTCTCTGATTGCCCTCATATTCTCCAACAGCGATTCTATTTGCACCTTGTCCAGGCCCGATAAGGCTTCACGACTCAATTCCTGAGCAATGGGTGATAAACGGTTGGCTACCTCCCAGCCTTTATCGGTGATGATAACCTTAACCGAACGCCGGTCGTCGGTGGAGGGCTCTCGGCGGACAACTCCCTCACTTTCCAGCGTATTGAGGGCGGCCGTGATGGAATTTTTCTCCCGGAATACGCTTTCGGCTATCTCCGACGGCGTCATTTCCCCGCCGTTCTTGAATAGGTTGGTCATGATGTTGAACCTGATAAGGGTAGCGTCGTGCTGCCGCAACTCTACCTCGAGATAGCGTACCAGTACCTCAAAAGACATGAGGATGGATAGAATGGTGCCCAGAGGGGTTTTATCGGTTGTCCGGCTTACTTCATTAGTGGTCATATTTATATTTTCACACAAAAGTAGCGGGATAAAGTTCCATGCAGAATTATTTTATAACTTATCAATCGTGTTGTCAACAGGTATTTACGCATAAATATGTTAAAAACCGCTATAACTGGCCGTATATAACGGTAGAATATTGTTCTATATAGAACGATTCTTTATGCTCAGAGTGCCCCGGGCAACCTTTGCCTGGCTGCGGATTTGCGTGTGCCGGGGGTTTTTCAGTATATTATATCTGGCGAATACATTTTGTTCTATTAATTACCCGGATAGATTGGAGAGTCCTGTTCCATGAGAAATGATGAGTACTGGAATCCCGTTCTGGAAACGCTGCCGCGCGAAAAGCTGGAGCGGCTGCAGCTAAAGAAGTTTCAGGAGATATTCACCTGGGCGTACGATCATTCCAAGTTCTACCACAAACTCTACAGCGATGCCGGAATGGAGCCCGGCGATATAAAGTCGTTTGACGATATCCGGAAGGTGCCCAAGATTGAAAAGTCCATGATGCGCGATGTCCAAGGGAAAGACCCCTTCCCCTATGGTGATATTCTTTCCGTACCCCTGGAACAGGTGACCGAATACCGGCAGACCAGCGGCACTACCGGGCAGCCGGTATATCAGGCCGATACCTGGCAGGACTGGGAGTTCAGCACCGAATCTTTCGCCTATGCCCTGTACGCACAGGGCTACCGACCGGGCGACCGTCTCTTTTTACCTTTCGGCTATAACATCTTTATCGCTTTCTGGGCTTATCACTACGCCGGAGAAAAACTCGGCTGCGAGATGATACCCGGGGGCGTGCTCAACACCGAAGCCAGAATCCTGAAAATGCAGGAGTTGAGAGCCACCGGCATGGGCGCCACGCCTACCTACGTACTGGGAATGGCGGAAACTGCCCGGAAGATGGGCATCAACCCGCCAACCGACCTTCAGATCCGGAAAATCACCGTAGCCGGGGAACCGGGGGGAAGTATCCCGGCTACGCGAAAACGCATGGAGGATGCCTGGGGCGCGAAAGTCTACGACCAGGTAGGTTCTACCGAGATCGGCCACTGGGGCTGGGCATGCCGGCAACAGTCCGGCCTTCACGTTCACGAGGCCTTCTTTCTGGTGGAAATCCTCGACGTCGATACCGAAGAACCCATTAACGAACCCAATAAAAGGGGCAAGATGGTGGTAACCAACTTCAACCGTATGGCGCAACCGTGCATCCGGTTCGATGTAAAAGATCTGATCGAGTGGAACGCGCAGTCCTGCGATTGCGGGCGAACCTTCCGGCTGCTGGACGGGGGCGTCAAGGGACGCGCCGATGACATTACCAAGGTCAAGGGCGTCCTGCTTTCGCCGACGGCTATCGAGGAAGTGGTCAGGGATATCCCGCAGCTGGGCGATGAATACCTGGTGGTGGTCACCAAGAAGGGCGATATCGACGATATTACGCTGAAGGTGGAAATAAAACCCGAGTACGCCGATAACGAAGCCTCCGTCCGGAACGTACTGGTCGACCAGCTCAGGGTTAAAACCAATTTGGGCTATCATATTGAATTCCATGAATTCGGCAGTCTGCCCCGCTCGCAGACGAAGTCGCGCCGGTTCCAGGATGAAAGGCCCCAGCAGCATTAGGAGTAAGACGATGACAGAAGAATTTGATATTAAAGCAATGTCTGATATAGTCCGCTCTCTACGGCAGGACACCGAAAAGCTCAAGGAAATCGGCGCCGGCATGCCCGTCGTTCAGAAGAACGCCGACCGCATTCTGGCGGATATCAGGATGCTGGAAATCAATATCAACGACGTGGTGGAGATTGTTAACTAGCATCTCTACCTGTTAGTGCTGTTTTTTTTATTCCGGAGTTCTCCCCATTTCCGATATCCGGGGGCATTTCTGCAATTATTCCCCGGTTCTAAGGGTAATCGTGCAAGAATACACCGAAAGACTGGGCTACGCTCCTCTGGGTCGGCTGTTATTAAGGCTGAGCATCCCCGGTATTGCTTCCACGGTAACGGCCAGCCTGTATAACGTCGTCGATACCTTCTGGGTCGCCCGTATCGGGCATGAAGCTATCGCCGCACTGACGATAGTTTTTCCTTTTCAGATCATGTTTACCGCCGTGGCTCTCGGGACCGGTATTGGCATCACCTCGCTGGTTTCCCGCCGTTTCGGTGAGAGGAACCTGGAAGCCACGAACCACATCGCCGGGCAGATTTTCTGCCTCTGTTTCGGACTTGGCCTGCTTTTTATGCTAGCGGCCGTCCTTTTCTCAAAAAATATATTGGTGGCCATCGGGGCAACCCCGGATATCCTGGAATACGCCGACCAGTACCTGGTTATTATCTCTTTCGGAGCGCCGATGATCATCTTCGCCCTGGTCTCCGGGCAGCTGATCCGCGGTTCCGGCGATGCCGTCAAACCCATGATTATCATGATCTCCGCCAGCGTGTTGAACATGATCCTCGATCCTTTAATGATCCTGGGGATGGGGCCCTTCCCGGAAATGGGCATCCGCGGCGCCGCCTGGGCGACGGTCATCGCCCAGTTCACCGGTACTGCCCTGGCACTGTTTTATCTGCTGGCCCATCGTACGGCTTATAGAATACAATTCAAACACCTGCCCCCCGACCTGTCCGTAATCAAGGATATCTACCGCGTGGGGGGACCGGCGATGATACTGGAAATTACCGAAAGTTTTGCGTTCGCGCTGTTTAACATCGCGGTGTCGTCCTTCGGTTCGGTGGCCATCGCCGCGGTCGGACTGATGATCCGCATCTCGGACCTGGCATTCATGCCGATCGTGGGTGCTTCCAGCGGCCTGCTGCCGATTATTGGATATAACTTCGGGGCCAGGCTGTTTCACCGACTCTGGAAAGCCACGGCAATCGCTTCCCTGGGAATCGCCGCATTGCTGGCGGTAGCTACGGTAATCACCGAGGTCCTGGCTCCCCAGATAATCGGTATTTTCAGTGATGAGACGGAGGTGTTGGAGACCACGGTGCCGGCGATACGCATCCTGATGTCAACGATAATATTCGTCGGACCGTCGATAATGTTCATCACGGTCTTCCAGGGGCTTTCACGGGGCTTCATGGCCCTGATACTATCACTGGTACGCCAATTTCTCCTTTTTGTACCGCTTCTCTACCTTTTCCGCTATCTCTGGGGGCTTACCGGAGTCTGGTGTGCGCTGCCGGTATCGGATGTTCTCAGCTTCCTGATAACCTTCCTGTTTGTCTTCCGCGAATACCGGAAGCACAAAAAGGCGGGTTACTTAACTGAAGTTTCCGCAGAAGCGGGATAGATATACGATGGTGGGGTAAAGAACGAAATACCCCTTGACAGGACATTAGGCCGGGACTATAATCTACCCACCATGAATAATACCGGTGTCTACAGAAATAATTTTGGTGGTTATGTTGTAAAGCGGGTGTTGATAGCTGTTGTCACCTTGTTTCTTATTTCACTATTTATCTTCTCCATTATCTATCTTTTTGCATATCCTTCTGCCATCATAATCGGCCATCCGGATTTTACACAGTCAGATTACGAACGGATAGCGAAAGATATGAATGAGAGATACGGAAGAGACACCCCGTTCGTTGTCCAGTATTTCAGCTTTATAGGCGATATCTTCACCGGCGACTGGGGTGAGAGCCTGATGCCGGCCTCATACTATGCCGAATAAACTCTCGGCGTTGGCAGTAGTAGCCTCCGCTATCTCTTCTTCACTCAACCCTTTCAAAGCCGCAGCAACTTTCAGAGAACGCCGTACGTCCGCCGGCATGGCCGTGAATTCGTGGTCGCTGCCCCGCCCGTAGGTCACCGGGCTGTCGGTTTCCAGCAATAATTGTTTCAACGGCGCTTCTTTGACCGCCCTCCTGTGCTCGTCATGGTATTCCACCGCCGGCGTCACCGAAATGTAATATCCGTGGGCAATAATGTCCCTCAGCACGCTCGAAGTCCCCGTATACCAGTGAAACACCGCCTTTTCTATCCCCGCCCCGTCCACCGCGTCGTAGGCGTCCCGCCAGGCGTAGCGGGAGTGAATCAGCGCCGGTTTTTCGTGTTTCGCCGCTATTTTTAGCAATCCGCCGAGCACCCGTTTCTGCAAATCCCTGTCCGCCACCACCCGGACCCGCTTGTGATAGTCCAGCCCTATCTCGCCAACGCCCACGGCTTTATCAATATTAGCTTCGATGAATTCGAGATTGACATCGATTTCTTCTTCCTTGATGTACCAGGGATGCCAGCCCAATGCGGTGTAAACGAAGCCAGGATACTGTTCGGCAAGTTCGAGTACTTTTTGATTCGACGCTAAATCCGAACCTACCGCGACAATCGCCACCAGCCCGGCGGCTCTGGCTTCAGATATCGTCGAGTCCAGGTCTTCTATCTCGTCGAGATGGGCGTGGGTATCGATAAGATACATCATGTATCTCCTATTTCACCGTCGCCGACGGCTGTTCCTGGAAGGGGTGCGTCCGCAGCACCAGCGAGTAGAGGAAAGGGTAGGCAGTCTTCAGGTGCTGTATGTAATCCAGCCATTCGCTGACCAGGTTATCATACATCCGCTCTATATCCACCGCCAAGTGCGCGAGGTCGCTTTCCGGTATGTTCTCCAGCGTGGCTCGGGCGTTAAGTTCCTCATCCAGGTGGGTTGTCGCCCAGAGCAGGTCCGTAAAGCGGTCATGCTCCAGCAGATTAGGATTTTCCAGCAATGTCAGCAGGTATATCCGCTTCTCCCGGAGGACTTTTTTAATCTCTTCGAGATTACAATGATGGATATCCACGTCGGCTTTCAGGTGTAGGGCATAAGCATCCGCTTCCTTAAAGTCTTTATCCGTCCAGCTGCTGTTTACGTTCAGGTGACTGGCAATCTCATCCCGGTTCTTGAAGTATTTCAGCATATCCGCCAACAGGTCGTTGCCGATTTCGCTGAAAAACGCCCCGATAACCATGTTTAGCTTGTACAGAATCGCCTGCTTTTCACGCCGGGTTAAAAGACGCTCAATAACGATTACCACGATGAAAACTTCCAGCGGCAGGAAAGCAAAATCGTGAAGCATGAATATAAAAATGTGGTGGGAATCGTGGAATATCAGGTAGTGGATACCGTACAACAGCGCCGAAGCGGCAATAAAACCGGCGGCCGCTATCAGAAATAGCCGGACACCTTTCATCATACACCCCCGGTATGGGTAATACTACTTTAATAGTAGCATATCACAAACTGGTTTTTAACATGAGAAGGTACTATACTAATATCGCTCGAAACGTTGTCGAGGAGGATATGATGGAAAAATCAATCATTATCATCGGCGGAGGACTGACCGGTCTGGCAACCGGCTGCTACGGGCGGATGAACGGATACAAAACGACCATTTTCGAGATGCATACAATGGCCGGCGGCGTCTGCACCGGCTGGAAACGCAAAGGGTATACCATCGACGGCGCCATGAACTGGCTGGTCGGTACCAAGCCGGACGCCGGCTTTAACAAATTCTGGGAGGAACTCGGCGCGGCACAAAAGTGGAAAATTTACAACCACGACCTGTATTCAGTTTTTGAAGACGAAGATGGTAAAGTCTTTAACGTTTACTGCGATGCTGACCGCTTCGAACAGTATCTACTGGAACTTGCCCCGGAGGATAAAGGCATTATCGGCGAGTTCGCTCAAGGAATACGCGATTTCTCCCGCATGGATATGCCCTCTGATAAACCTTCCGAGTTATACAGTTTGTTCGATAAAGTCAAATCTGTAAAAATGTTGCCCATGCTAATGCTCATGAAAAAATGGATGAAGATATCCACCGGCGATTTTTGTAAGCGAATTAAAAATCCCTATTTGCGCCAGACGCTATCTTCCGCCTTCGGCAGCGACGATTGGCCCATGATGATGATTTTCTGGATGCTTGGTTTCCAGCACGATAAAGCGGCCGGGTACGCTCTGGGCGGTGCTCTTGAGTTCGTCCGTCTTCTTGAAGAACGCTACCGCACCCTGGGCGGAGAAATACATTTTAAAGCAAGGGTGGAAAAAATATTGGTTGAAAATAATAAAGCCGTAGGTATTAAACTGGCGGACGGTACCGAACACCGCTCCGATTGGGTCGTTTCCGCTTCTGACGGTCGTACGACCATTTTTGATATGCTGGAGGCAAAATACATTGACGACACCGTAAAAGACCGGTACGATAATCCCGATCTTTTTTCACCGCTGGTACATATCGGACTCGGTGTCGCCGACCGCTGTGAACAAATCCCGACCTCCATATCCGGCCTGTCCTTCCCGCTCGAGACCCCTATCACCGTTGCCGGCAAGGAACACGAGAGGCTGGGTGTGCTTAATTACAGCTACGATCCCAACCTGGCGCCGGAAGGTAAAACCGTGCTGAAAGTCCAGTTCGAGACCGACTATGAGTACTGGGAGAAGCTCTATCAGGAGCCGGAGCGTTATAAAGCGGAGAAGGAACAGATAGCCGACGATGTCATTGCCGCCCTCGATAAGCGTTTTCCCGGGCTGGCATCACGGGTAGAAATGCGGGATGTTGCCACCCCCGTGACCTGGGTACGCTATACCGGGAACTGGCGGGGCAGCTATGAGGGTTGGATGTTCAGCGCCGAGTCTTTTACCGGATCCATGAAAAAGACTCTCCCGGGACTGGATAATTTTTACATGGCGGGGCAGTGGGTCAATCCGGGCGGCGGCATGCCCACGGCGGCGATGTCAGGTAACCACACGATACAGCTTATCTGCAAAAGAGATAAAAAGAAATTTATCACCACTAAACCGTGAGGTTTAATAATTGCTTGCACCGGCATACTCGATTATAGTTGAATATTAGCGTGACTACCGTTTTTATGTTTACGGGCAAAGGCGGGGTGGGTAAAACGACCTGTTCCGCCGCTACCGCGCTTCATTTTTCCTCCCGCGGTGAATCCACCCTGGCTATCTCCACCGACGCCACACCATCCCTGTCTCACATTTTCGAGACTGAAGAACACGATGCACCGCCTTCACTGACCATCCGGGAAATCGGCGAAAGCGAAATCAAGGAAATGTGGGATAACAAGTTCGGCGGCGAGATGTACGAAGTATTTTCGACCTTCGTCGACATCAACTACGAGAGCTTCGTGGAATTCATGACCTCGGTACTGCCCGGACTGGGTGAAGAGTTCATGGTCGACTACATCCGGCTGCAGGCACGGGAAGGTTCCCATCGGAACATCGTCTGGGATACCGCGCCGCTGGGTCAGACACTTTCCCTGCTGGCCACGCCGGCGCTGCTGGGAAATCACCTGAAGATGGCGCCGCGTATCTACTCGAAGCTGAGGCTGGGGAAGCAGAGCCGCGAGCCGGTGCTGGATATCCTCAAGCGCTGGGAGGTCCTTTCCGGTGAGAACATGGACTTCCTCAAGAACGACGTCGATTTTTCCATCGTTACCATACCCGAAGCCCTGGCGGTAGCCCAGCTCGAGGGCGTTTTCCGGGAACTGGGCAAGTACGGGCTATCAGTGAAGCGTATCATCGTCAATAACGTCGTTAAGGAACCTGATTCGGATTTTCTGAGAACCAGGTCCCGGCAGCAGCAGGAGTATTTAAAGCATATTCGCGAGAATTACTCATACCTGGATATTATTGAAATACCGATGTTCCCGCAGGAAGTAAAGGGGATTAAGAAACTTATCGAGGTTGATAAAATCCTGTTTCAAGGAGGTAATTGATTATGGCCGACACGAAATACGGAGAATACGTTAGAAAACACGACCTTCAAATAGGCGGATACGGACCGGAATACATCTATACCGGCGAAGGTGACTATAATTCGAATTTCACCATCATGTTCCTGCGTATCACCGAACCCACTTTAATGGAAGAGTACCCCCATTTCCACGATTTCGACATGTATCTCTATTTTCACTCGTTCGACCCCGATAACATGGGCGACCTGGGCGCCGATATCGAGATAGGCCTGGGGGAGGAGCGAGAAATCCACAAAATCACCACGCCTACCAGCGTCTACATCCCCGCCGGGATGATTCACTGTCCGTTGGAATTCAAGAGGGTGGATAAGCCGATACTCTTCGTGCACTGCACGCTGGCGTCGAAATACGTCAAGGAAGAGGACAAAATTATCAGGGATAAGTAATTTTGAATACTCTATCTGTCCAAGAGAATGAAAGTCCTATCTCCGAGGAAACAGCATCTCATTGCTAATGACCTGCCACGTTCTCCAACCTGTCCCGACCTTTTCTCTGGTCTCTGCAATGAACGCAGGGTAGCCTATTTCACGACATTTCTTCAAGTTCTCAATGTTGTTGGCGCTATATCTTTTACGGATCAGGGCGGAAGTTTGCTGCCTCGATCCAAGAGGTGTTGAAGCATTGGTATCAGAATGAGGGCAAGGATTTTCAGATTCCAGGTTGAATTCTTCACATTCAGCACATGTCCAGTATCCCCTTGACTTGACGCACTTCGCAACGCTGCAAAATGCGGAGGGTCCCCCGTCCTTGAAACAGCCCGGGCAAGGCCCCGACTTCTCTTTTCTATCAACGTATTCTCTGAGTGTTCTCAGCGTATCGAGTATTTCTTGTGCTTTCAGACCAGCAAGAACAGAGACATCTGGAAGGTTCATACCCTCCCAGATTTCGATGACCCTTTTCGCTGCTTCTAGACTCTCATCCTGGTGACCATCACAACCGAGACAGATGATACCACAAGGAGCGATTACCCCACGATCCTCTTCATTCACGTCCTTCAAAGCCAGCTTCACGATAAACCTCCTCACAATCCTGTAATAGTCGTCACTAATAGTATATCCATGGTACCTAGCTGTCAAATCTCATTTCTGAGCCCTGTTTTACTCAAAATCCTCAATATGTCGGTGCCGGCCAAGCTCTCCGCCCGAAAATAGGCGATGCTCTTCGTATACTGCACGTTAGCTTCCAAATACGTGGAGTAAGAGGATAAAATTATCAGGGATTGTTGGGGCATAATTGCTTAAGGACGATTTAAAATAACCGGCTCCAACCCCACTTCCGGGATGCCCCGCGCGATATTATCGTCACCGTCGAGTTTAACGTCGTAGCAGTAGGTGTCCTCGAATTTTAAGGTCTTTTCCCAGACCTCGTCCCCGGAAACGAAATACGATTTGACCACTTCCCCTGTCTTCCCGATGTACTCTTTCACCCGCGGGTCGGGACGCCCGAAGCCGTCGATAAGCTTAATTATCTTTACTCTTTGTCCGCCGGAATATTTTGGATTCAACATGACAATATCTATATATTTTAATTATAATCCTTTCAAATCTTTCAATTATTGGCCTGAAAGCTACTTCGAGCGCCAGACCGGCACCAGCAACAGAAGGGATACGGCCGCGCCGGCCGAACCCAGTACGAACGACCACGACAGCGTGCCGGTGGTATCGGCTATCCAGCCGCTAACCGAGGGAGCAACGATCGAGCCGACGCCCATGAATACCGTCCATAAGCCGATGATACCCCCGGAATGTTTCCGGTGAAAGTAGTCCGAGGCCGCGGCGGCGTACATCGGCCAGAACGCCCCGAAGCCCATGCTGAAAACCGCCGTAAATACGTAAAGCGCCCAGTCCCGCCCGTAGGCTATGCCCAGGCAGCCGGCCACCACCAGCAGGGAGCATAACATCATCATCCTGATCCGGCCGACCCTATCCGAAACGGCACCCAGCCCCAATTTTCCGAAAAACGCCCCAACGCCGATGACCGTTATCAACCGGGCGGCAGCCCCGGCGGAAAATTCCCGCTCCTGGATGGCATAGGTGCTCAGGAACGTAATCGGGATGATCACCGAAAAGGCCATCAATAAATAAGCCACGCCGATAAGCCAGAACTTACCGTCACGAATAATCCCGGCATAGGTTATCTTAACTGACTCGCCGGAAATCTGGGGCGTTTCGGTTTTTGGGCCCGCGGTATGCCAGCCGGGGGGTTCTTTGACCAGTACGAGATCCAGAACAGCTATCGTCAGGGTCATTATTCCCAGAACCTGCCAGCCCGTCGCCCAGCTGTTGGCCGAGATAATCGACGAGACAGCAGTGCTGGAAACGATAATTCCCAGCGAACTGCCGACATCGACGAAAGCCAGCGTTTTACCGCGGTGCTCTTCGCTGGACCAACGCTGGACCAGGGCCATGACCGGCGCCCAGCAGGCACCTGCGCCGATACCGGCCAAAGCATAGAAGAGGCTGGACTGGGTGACCGAAGAAGAATAACCCATGAGGAATGTCCCGGCCCCGAGTATAGCCACGAACAGGGGAAGCAGCAGGCGTGCCCCGAACCGGTCGCCGAGCAATCCGAGCAAGGGCGACATCAGCGTATAGGTGACGAAAAAGGAAGAGAAAATAACACCCGCCTCGGCTTTGGTTATCGCCAGGGCCGGGAGCATCTCGATCAGCAGGATACCGTAGCCGTAACGGATGGCGTAGGCGGTGAAAATGGTGAGAAAACCGGCAACGAAGACGGCCAGCGCCCGTTTATTCATATGAATAAAGGATACCCTATTTCACGGGGTCGAATAAACCGTCACCCTTTGACCACCGCCAGCGGCAGGGTACGCGCCACCTTTCGGGAGATTCCGGCACCGTGGGCGACATTGACCACCGACTCGACGTCCTTGTAGGCTTCCGGGGCTTCTTCGGCGAGTCCGGACATACTGCCGGCCCTGACCTCGATGCCGCTTTTTGCCAACCGGTCGAGCACATCACGACCGCTGAGCTGCTTCTTCATCGCCGAGCGGCTTTTCAAACGGCCGGCGCCATGGCAGGTGGAACCGAACGTTTCACGCATGGCTCTCTCCGTACCCGCGAGTATGTAAGACATGCGCCCCATATCCCCGGGGATGAGAATCGGCTGCCCCACAGCGCGATATTTCTCCGGCACATCCGGGTGTTCAGGCGGGAAAGCCCGGGTAGCGCCCTTGCGATGCACGCAAAGCTGTTCTTTGAGACCTTCCATTTCGTGTTCTTCTATCTTGGCGATGTTATGGGTAACGTCGTATATAAGCTCCAGTCCGGCGTCTCTCTCGCTAACCTCCATCACCCGGCAGAAAGCCTCCCGCACCCAGTGCGTGATGCACTGTCGGTTAGCCCAGGCGTAATTGGCGGCGCAGCGCATGGCGGAGAGGTAATGCTTCCCTTCTGGTGAGTTCACCGGCGCACAGGCAAGCTGGCGGTCCGGCACCCGGATGCCGTACTTCTGCATCGCCTGCACCATCACCTTGATGTAGTCGTCGGCCACCTGGTGGCCCAGCCCCCGGGAGCCGCAATGAACATAGATGACCACCTGCCCGGCAGCATCAATTCCGAATGTTTTGGCGATATCCGGTTCAAATATTTCATCAACGACGCCCACTTCCAGAAAATGGTTACCGGAACCGAGCGTGCCTACCTGGGGAATACCCCGTTCTTTAGCCCGGGGACTAACGCGGTCGGGATCGGCATCCTTCATTTCACCGTTTTCCTCGGTGGTATCCAGGTCTTCCGGCCGACCGTATCCCTTTTCTACCGCCCACCGGGAACCTTTCTCCAGTACCTCGCGGATTTCTTTATGACCCGTCTTCACCTTTCCTCTCGAGCCCACTCCGGACGGCACGGCGTTGAACAGAGCATCGACGAGTTCCTTGATTCTGGGCCGCACCTCTTCCTGTGTCAGGTTGGTACGCATGATGCGTACGCCGCAGTTGATATCAAATCCCACCCCACCCGGGGAGACCACGCCGTCGTTAACCCTCATCGCCGCCACCCCGCCGATGGCGAACCCGTAACCCCAGTGGATATCCGGCATGGCCAGCGAGTACCCCGCGATACCGGGCAGGAAAGCCACGTTGGCTACCTGCTCGGGCGCCTGATCGGCAATGATTTGCGTCAGCATACCCTCGTCGGCATAGATAAGACCGGGCACACGCATACCCTCTTTATAGCTGGCGGGGATACGCCAGCGGTATTCGTCCACTTTTTCCAGTTTACCGCCCCACTTAGCCACAGTAACGCCTCCGTTAAAGCAATTTATCATTGCGAGGAGCATAGCGACGCGGCAATCCCGATTATTGTTTCAGGCTGAATTCGAGATTGCTTCGCCTCTCGACAATGTCGAGATAGTCTCGCAATGACAACCGTTCACACATCGAATATAACCCGCACACAGTTTTTCTCCGGGTCTACCTCCATCTGGTGATAGGTCGCCGACTTAACGCCCATCTTTAGTTTGTGCCGGGAGGCATCGTACGGCTCTCCGTAACACGTTGCTGCCAGCCGGTTTTCTCCGAACTCCGTTATATCGAACCGCTTGAAAAGCAGCATTTCCACATCGAAAAAATAAAGCAGGCTGTTGAGCCACTCGAAAAGCAGGCCTTCGGCATCGTCGGCGTTAACCTCAACCCGCTTGTTATCCCTCTCTCTTACGTTTTCAAGGTCCGCCATGATGGAAAACATACCCAGCGCCGCATTGGCGAAAGCTTCGGAAAGCGTTTCGCCGCGGGCTTTCAACCCGATGTCGGCGGTATGCTCTATCAACTCGAACTTTTCCATCGCAGGCTTAAATTATTATACCTCATTCGAGGCCGTGTCAAGTGTGTTGTCGTATATGCTATAATCAGTTTGATTATGACGGTAAACGCCTCCAATCTGATTGAATGGATATCGAATTACACTCGGAAACCGGCTTTATTCGAGCCCGGCGAAACGCTTTTCTGGGACGATCCGCATATTTCCAAGAGTATGCTGGAAGCACACCTGAACCCGGATAACGATGCCGCCAGCCGCAGGCACGCTACCATCGACAGAGAGGTAGAGCACCTGCTATCCTCCGGCATCCTTAAAGAAGGCGACCGCCTGCTGGACCTAGGCTGCGGTCCGGGGCTGTACTCCCGGCGGCTGGCGGGGCGGGAACTTAAAGTGACCGGGTCGGATATCTCCGAACGTTCCCTCAATTACGCAACTGCGCAGTCGAAAGAGGAAGACCTGGATGTCGAGTTCCGTCGTATCAATTTCTTCGATATCGATTACTCCGGGGAGTTCGATGCAGTGTTGCAGACAAACGGCGAGCTGAATGTCTTTTCTGACGAAAAAAAGGATGAGCTCCTGGGAATACTTCACCGCGCTTTGAAGCCGGGCGGCAGACTGGTCTTCGATATCACCACCTGTGAAACACGAGTAAAATACGGCCTGAAGAACAGATGGTACGTCAGCGACGGCGGCTTCTGGCGGCCGGGAAGGCACCTGGTGCTGGAGCAGGGCTTCGATTATCCGGAACAAAACGTTTGGCTGAACCAGTACATCATCATTGATAGTGATAATGTAAAAGTTTACAACAACTGGTTTCACGATTATGATTTAAAGACAATCCGGCAGGTGCTGCACCGGGCCGGCTTCAAGGTAATTCACGCCTGGAACGACCTTGCCGGCTCCCCTTATAAAGAAGGCGGCGAATGGATAGCTATCGTCGCTGAGAGGGGATAACAAGACAGGAAAGGAGCTGGCATGGAACCACATCGCGAATCACTTTGGAATATCGAATATACCTGGATTTTTTACACCCTGGCGGCTCTAGCGGTCCTAGTGCTGCTTTA
Organism: Dehalococcoidia bacterium; assembly: GCA_050123255.1. Lineage (GTDB taxonomy): Bacteria > Chloroflexota > Dehalococcoidia > Dehalococcoidales > RBG-16-60-22 > W425. Next base: position 624 of record JASFHJ010000002.1, on the reverse strand, counting down.
CGCTATCTTCCGACACTACAAGAGGTGGAAAGTCGGCCAGCCGGCCAACCGGTTAAACCAGCTCGGTAGAAGGTTTGCGGATTTTCTTAACATAGCTATCATCGACGGCCTGGTTCACCGTAAATTCTTCGGCGCCGATAAAAAGGACTGGCGTTTCCGCGAGTTCTATCCCGGCCTGATTCACTTCCTCATCTTCAGCGGTTTCATCGTGCTGTTCCTGGCAACGGCCCTGGAGTTTATCAATCATTACATCGTTAATTTCCTGGAAGGTAACGTTTACCTGGCATATTCGCTGCTCTCCGATGTTTTCGGTATATTCGTAATTATCGGTGTGGTTATGGCGCTTATCCGTCGCTACGGCCAGAAGCCTGCCAGACTCGATAACAGGCATGATGACCTTATCGCTTTACTTCTGCTTTCAGGTATTATTCTTTCCGGCTTCGTCCTGGAGGGATTCCGCATCGCCGCCACCGAGCTGCAGACCGATCCCGGCTGGGCGGTATGGTCTCCCGGCGGTTATGTTTTCGCGCTGGCTTTCGAAGGCAGCGAGCAGGAAACGTTACTCGGCTGGCATACGGGTATCTGGTGGTTCCACATAATCCTGACGCTCGGGACGGCGATTTA
>JASFHJ010000001.1:0-24684 GCA_050123255.1 Dehalococcoidia bacterium | reverse complement strand
TTCCCCGGCGAGCGTCAAGACCGCGTTGATACGACCGTGATGGATGTCTTTCAGAGCGCTTATCTGGTGACCGAGACCGTGCACGATGCCGGCTCCAGCCCCGAAACCGATACCGATACCGCCCATGGTCGACGCCCAGCACATGCGCTCGCAGGCAACGTTGTTCATGCGGTTGAAAACGAAGTCGCGAAGATTATTGTATATCAATTCTATCGCCCGCAGCAGTATGCCGTAAGCGTAAGGGCCCTGAACCTTGGTAACGAAAGCCTCGAAGCCGTGCGCCAGGGCGTCGAAACCCGTCCAGGCGGCGAACTGCTTCGGTTGAAGCCTGGCAAGAAGCGGGTCTATAACCGCCACGGTGGAATGAACGTTAGGAGCGCTGACGAGCACCTTGGCTTTTCTCTTGGTATCGCTGATGGCCGCCCAGGAGGTTACCTCGGCGCCGGTGCCGGAAGTGGTAGCGACGGAAATCTGGGGGATGGTGCAGGGTTTCAGTTTTGCCAGCGTTTCCATCCAGGGAGGGTCGATGAGGGCGATGAAGTCGGTCACTTCTCCGCCGCCGTTGGCCGCGACAACGCGCAGACCCTTGCCGGTATCTATCGAGCTGCCGCCGCCGATGGCTACCACGCCGTCGCTTTTACTGTCCATAAACGCCTGATAGGCTTCCATCACCTGGTAGTCCTTGGGATTTGAGGTGACCTTATCGTACACATCCACGGCAACGCCGTTATATTCCAGGCTGGACTTAATCTCGTCGACGATGCCGGACCCCTTGAGCCCCGAAGTCACGATAAGGGCTTTCTTGATACCGGCCGATTTACACTCGTCCGCCACGGTCTCGTGGGCACCCCATCCTAAAGCTATCTTGGGAATAGGGTTGGTATAAACGATGGGGAATTCGTATATCTGCTTGTTAATCACTGTTTTCCTCCTAAATTTTTAGCCATGCTTATTGTAAGACAATGTTTAAATATACATCAAGAAACTTTCAACAGTATCTTGATATTATCTTCTTTGTTATCGATTAACTTATCAAATCCTTCCCGAACGGCGTTTTCCAGGGGAACGGTAGAGGTAATCATGGGAGTGGGGTCGATTCTGCCGTCAGACATGAGGTCGACAGCGGTCCGGCCTTCATCGATATAAATAGAACTGCCGACAATCGACCTTTCGGTGAACAATATCGTGCCGAAGTCCATTAATCCCGGCTCGGCGAAGACTCCGACGATAACCACGACGCCATGCCGGCGGGTCAGGTTCACTGCCAGTTGGGGAGTTTCCGGCCTGCCGACACACTCCAGGACGACGTCAGCGCCAATGCCGCCGGTGAGTTTTTCAAGTCGTTCCACCGGTTCACCTTCATCGATGTAAATGACCTCGTTTACCCCCATCTTCCGGGCGAGTTCGCCCCGTCCCCGGTGCTTGGCTATGAGATAGACCGCCGAAGCCCCGGCGACACGGGCCGCCGCCAGAGCACAAAGCCCGATAGTGCCGTCCCCGACAATGGCCACGGTATCTCCCAGTTGGACGTTACCCTTACGCACAGCATGCAGGGCGACTGCCAGAGGTTCCACCATGGCACCGGCCTCATCGGATACCGATTCCGGCAACCTATAGCAGGAATAAGCCGGGATAACGAAATATTCGGCAAAGCAGCCTTCGGAACTCAATCCTATAAAGTTCTGGTTTATGCAGATATTGTAATAGCCCTTTTTGCAACAGTAGCACTCGCCGCAGTACCAGTTCCCCACGCCGCTAACGCGGTCGCCGATTTCGAAGCCGGTAACACCCTCACCCACTTCGGCCACCCGCCCGACGTATTCATGCCCTATGGTCAGGGGCACTCTTTCCGGCGGAATCATTACCGACCCGCTGGTATATACCTTGATATCGCTGCCGCAGATACCCGCCAGGGATACCTTTATCTTGAGCTGCCCGGGGCCGGGAGAAGGCTCGGGTACATCATCATAACGCAGGTCTCGCCTGCCGTACAAGCGTAATGCTTTCATCAGTAATCACCCTCCATCGAGATTTTACCCATAAAGAACCACGATAATTATTCAAAACTGTTATAACTTTGTCAAGAACGAGAACGTATATACTGATGGTTTATTATAATTATTTAATGTAATTTTTTCATATATTCCAATACCCGGGTTCTTCCTGAGCAACCTGCCGACTTACGATTTGTCCAGGTAATACTGGAACAGTCCCAGATACTGCCGGAAATCCAGTTCAGCCGGACGGGCGCGGTAGTCAATACGCAGCAGCCGGAAGACGTTTTTCATCTGTGGAAAGCTGATATAATCCTTCAATATCTGCTTGAGGAAACGGTCCTTACCCTCCCGGCATTTAACGACGAAGTCGCGGTACAGCTCGTAGCGAGGTCCGGCTATCAAGGGACATCTTCGACGCTCGAATTGTATCAGTACAATATCAACCGCCGGAGGAGGAAAGAAATCCTTCCGCTTGAAATGATGGAGAATATCCACCCAGAACAGCGGTTTTATCAGCAGCGATACCAGCGTATCCGCGGGAATACCCGCATACTTCTCCGCCGCCTCCTTCTGTACCACCAGGTAGCAGTCTTCCGGCGGGGCTTTATTGAAGAGTAACTTTTTTATGATTTCGGCGGTATGGAAAAAGGGTATATTGGCGAATATTTTGTAATCGCCGGCGAGAGGTAAAGCCATATCCAGAAAATCTGCGTGAAGCAATCTGGCCCTATCACCAGCGGCAAAGCGCCGCTCCAGTTTTTGAAAGAGCCTCCCGTCCTTCTCCACAGCAACGACTTCAGCGCCTTTCTTTAGCAGTGCTGCCGTGATATTGCCGGTACCCGCGCCGATATCGTAAACGAGGTCTCCTTTATCGATGCCGGACTGATCGACCAGTTTCTGTATCAAGCCTTTATTGATGATCTCATTCTGAGAATAATGCGCATGTACATGATTGTTTTTATGGTGATTCATAGCACTCCCCTGAAGCTGAAAAGTTTGGTGATCGCTTCCAGCTCCCGGCAGCGCTATAGATTTGAAAACCAGGGGTGAAATACGGCTACACAGATAAATGCAATCGGGCGAAAAGGGTTATCGGACGAAATAAACCGAAGCCATGACTACATCGGCAGTAACAAGAGCATATCCCTGCTTATTTCTGTAAAGTATAGAGACTACCGGGAACCTATCCGCGGTTGGCTCTTCTTCTACCGATTTCTCTCATGGGTGAATTCCTTTGATGCGAATAATTGACCTGTTTAATCTAGCACAAAGTGAGTGCGATGTAAATACGTCATTCACCGGTTTCCGGCTTGAGACCGAGAAATACGTGTATATCGACGGGTGGATCCTCGTCTAGCCGATACTGCTCCATAGCAGGGGTGAAACCGACGTCTTCGATCAACCGCAGCCAGGTATCGTTGCTGAAAAGACCCATGACATGCCGGTCGCGCTGGCAATCGATATTATCCCCGTCTTTCATCATATAGACCATGTCCGTGAAGTAGGTGCTGTCACTCGGGTCAGGGTCCCATATCCACTCCAGATAGCGCAGTCCCCGGTTACCAGAATCGGTCCCGCCGTGACTCGTCGATGGCGCGTAAGTTTCCCGGGTATGATCAGGTGAGAATAGGGCCACTCCACCGGGTAAACAGTGAATACATGCGGTTTCAATTGCCCTGGCCAGATCTTCTTCAGTAGTTATATAGCTGATGGCGTCATGGATGAATACGGCGTCGAATTGCCGGTTCAGTCGTACGTCCCTCATATCTCCTTGAAGGTGCTCGCACTCCGGATTTATACGGCGGCTGATATCCAGCATAGACCCGGAGAGGTCCACCAGCGTCATCTCGAAATCTTTCTTGAGATACGAAGCGTTGTTCCCGCCGCCGCTGCCCAGTTCCAGCACCGTCCTGAGGGGCCTCCGGCTGTTTTTCATGAGTGTTTCCCGGTAGAAAGCCGCTTCATCGGCATAATCTTCCGGGGGAGTCAACAGGTGGAACCACTCCGCCAGATCGCCGTAGAGCCGGGGTATCCGCGACGAGTCGTCACTATCCGCCATCTTTTCTCCTCCACTGATTTCCTACTCGATATTATACCCAACAAAGACTTCTTTCAATTCCTTCGTCAGTTCACTTAGCTTCACTTTTCCCACCTGTTTGATACTGTATTCCGGTCTTTTATACCTTTTTTCTACCAACATTTTACCCGATTTTAACGTTTAGTACTTAAGTTATGAACACATACTACTAAAGGACTATTTACGCCAAACAGGTGGCAAATGATAATTCAAGTAGAGACAATGTTAAGAAAAGTTAATATATCCCGACGTGTATTTACACCCGGATATGAGTTGCTGTGGGCGTGATCGATGAAAAGTGAAAAGGGAATCACACTTATTGAGACTGTTGTAGCCCTGGGATTGATGGCTGTTATCAGCGTAGCCTTTTTAAGCGGCCTGGGATCTACCACTACCTCAAGGGTTCTGGCCGAGGAAAGGGTAAATGCCAAAATCCTCGCCGAAGCCCAGATGGAAAACCTTAAAAAGCAGAATTATACCGACAACTATACCGCCTACGCCCTGATTACGTTGGACGGCTATGACGGATATACCACCAACCTTACCGTTGAGGATTATTACTACAATCTCCAGAAGCTTACGGTAGCCATACATCATTACGGCGACGAGGTATTTACCCTGGAGAGTTTCAAGGTCAATCGTAACGATTGATGACGGTTTCAGCGATGAAAATAATACCGCGTATAATCAAAATAATTAAGAACAACCAGCACGGTTTTACGATGATCGAAATGACGGTCGCCCTGGTTCTTATCTCTCTAATTTCACTGGGCGCTACCGTAACCAACGCCCAAATAATGACACAAACAGCCAGGAATAACGATTACACACTAGCCACCCGTGAGGCTCTTAACGCCGGTCACTGGATAATCCGGGACGCCCAGATGTCTCATTCAATTAACGGAACCGCCGGCTTCCCCGCTTCTGATAACCTGGTGATAAGTTGGACGCAATGGGACAATTCCGAGCATATCGCAACATACTTTCTACAGGGTGATATACTGAAGCGAAGCTACTCCGTGAACGGTAGCTCTGCCGTGACCACCATGATAGCGGAATACATCAACAGCGACCCATCGATGACAAATTGTTCTTATAATAACGATGTACTGACAATAAAAATAACCAGTAGCGTCGGGGAGGGAGACCTGGTAATAGACTTCACCAAGGAATTACAGGTGACTTCTCGCCCGGGCATTTAAGTGCTTACGAATCTGCGTTGAGGTATCGCTATGAATAGAAATATAAAAGCATTACTGGCAAGGTTTAAGGAAGAAACAGGAGCAGCATTAATTTTCGTGTTAATACTCCTGATGCTGGGTAGTATCACTCTTATACCTGTCATGTCTTTTATGGCCACTTCCCTGGAAAACGGACGAAAATACGAGGATAGCACCAATGAACTCTATACCTCCGACGCCGGCGTTGAAGACGGTCTATGGCGCATAAAATACGACTACATGGGTGCGGAATATGACCCCTATGATTATTATAGCGTCTGGGATTATGAAACGGACGAGGTAAACGAACATACCGCCAATGTAACGATCAGGAATGTCTGGTTCCCGTGTAACTATCCGGCCCCGGCAGCCGAGGATGCCAGGGATATTATCGAATCCGAAAAACTGGTGGTGGTAGGCACTGCCGGTGCTATCCCCGGCAATCCGTACAGCATAAAAATAGACTTCACGCCCGATGCCAGCGATAACCTTACTGTTAACTCTCTTGGAGTTTGGCTGCCGCAGGGTTTCGAGTATGTGACCGACTCCTGCAGTCTTCAGGATGACGGTCCTTTTGAAGTATATTGCCCGGACACAATAACCGTAGCCGATGCTCCCGGAGGTTCCACGGTAGTCTGGGAATACACTTCTACTCAACCACTCTTCTATGAATTTCCCGACGTCGACCCCGAAACCAGGCCTATGACGCTCAATTTTACTTTTGATTATACGCCTCCGGCGGATAATCCCAATCTGCTACCGGTGGCAATAGCCTGGGTAACCACGGACATGATTGCTGGCGAGTACGGGACAAACCCTAATGACGTACCGGTTTCCTGGGATACGGATACCCGATTCTACGAGATTCTCTCCACTTCAGGAGACACGACCATACAGGCGTTTTCCTCCAAATGCGAGTTACGCCAGATGGGGGACGCCATGTCCGGTGATTATGTTGCCATCGGTGGTTCGTTGCTGGCGGATGATGATAATGATACTTACGGAATGCGTGAAGCCTGGCATACCCCCAGCTCTTTCGACCTGAATACCATACCCGAAGATGCTGATGTTGTTGCCGCGTACCTTTACTGGGCGGGCTGGCGTTATGAGGACGCCAAGGACCTACTGATGGAAGATACCTGCTCTAATATCAATACCTATTGGTCGTATAGCAGCCCGACAGGCTGGGAGGAGGAATCAAACGAGTATAAATGCCATTATTACGGCGACGGCGAGAATTCAAAATTACTCACCCTCACCAACGACATGGATCTGTCTTCCTACACTCCGGGATCGGTATTAATTACCTTTGACTATGGTAGCGAGGTCAATGCCGTGTTACTTGCCGAAGGCTGTGAAAACTTTGATAACTGGGATAACGGAGGGGATTGGTCTCCTACCGGTACCAGCTTCCAAGCTCATTCCGATCAAGGTGATAGTAGCCCGACACGGGAGCTAACATTAAAAGATGGTATGGCAAACCTGAGCGGCTACTCCCAGGGTGATGCATATATCTCTTGGGACAGATGGGAGGTATCGGGGAATAACCTCGATAATGGTGATAGTCTCTGGTATGCTTTCTCGTCCGATAACGGTTCCAGCTGGAGCCCGTATACCCGTGTCTTCCGAAACGATTTCTCCGGTACTATACACGATGAAATAGAAATCCCGGGGACATACCTGACCAACGGCTTCAAGGTAAGATTAAAATTTTACGGCTTTGATGATTATTGGGATTGGGACAATTTGTACCTCGATAATATCGAGGTTTCGGGTCTTGGCACCTTGTCTTCGGAAGACGGCCTTGACTTTGCCTTTTCCGGTGACGACGGTGCTTCATGGAGTATCGACAATGAAGTTTTCCGGGGAGATCAGGGAAGCTTCATGAGGGAATTCCTATATATCTTTCCCGATGAGTATACGACCAGCGACTTTAAACTCAGGTTTGAGGTAGTCGGCTGCGAAGATTCCGGAGAAAAAGTCCGCATCGATAATATTAAGATAACGAATTGTCCGGTAGACAGGGAAGTTACCTTCAAGATAGATGGCGAACAGGTATATTTTAACGGCAGTAATCCCGCTTCAGGTCCGTACCCTGTAGTTGCCAGCAGTTCTTATGTCAGGCTCAACGAACTGATTAACCCCTACGGATTCTCCTACGCCTGCACGCGGGACGTTACGACGCTGGTCAAAGCGTATGTATCTGAAGGAGACCCAGGGCACTACCCCGGCAACGCCCTTTATACGGTGGATGATATTGAAGCAAACAATGGGACAGATCCTTGGCATACCGGTGATTCGCATTATTCGCACGCTGGATGGTCACTGATCATTGTCTACGCCAGCCCGGACACGGCGGGACATTATATCTATATACGCGACGATAATTTCGCCTTCCATGGTTATGATGATCCCGGTATTAGCCTAGACTTTGATGAAGACGGAACTCCCGGTGGTGATATCACCAACTTTGTCGTACCGGAGCCAATCACAGATAAATACGGAGTAGTTATCGAGACAGTAGCCGCCAAGCTGACCTGCTTTATAACCGAGGGTGATGATTTCCCATCTTGGATGACCGACACGTCCTCTATAGAGATTACCGGTGAACAATCCGAACTCACGAAAAGCCTGACCAATCCCGAGTGCGACATCGATGATGTTTGGAACGGAAGGTCTTACCCGGGAACTTACGAAGAAGGTGTAGATATTGATACCTTTGAATTACTCTGGGCGGATAACATCCTAACACCGGGTGACAGCGTGTTGCATGTAGACATGTATACCGATGGCGATGCCTGGAACCTGGTGTACTTTATCATATCCGTCCGCAGTGAAACGGTTACCGGCGGTACGTCGCACTACGTGATATACGGATAACCAGGGGAAATTTAACAAGAAAATACGCTACACAGCGCTGGTACGAAACCGCATTACGGCAATCACGCCGAAGATAGCGGTAAACACTACCAGCGCTATCATTTCCGGCACCACCGATGCGAAATCGGCGCCGAAAAGCATCAGCTTGTTAAAGCCCGTATTAGCCCAGGCATGAGGGCTGATTTTTGCTATCGTCTGCAACCATTCCGGCAGAATGAACAGGGGCCACCAGCAACCGCCCAGGGGCGCCAGAATAAGCGCCGTAACCGTAGCCAGAGAACCGGCGCTACGCTGGGTCTTTGCCAGGGTCGCCAGCATAACGGCGAAAGCCGCCGACATTATTACCAATAACACCGATAGTATTATTACCGCCACTGGCGACAGCCCCAGGTCTACCTTGAAAAACAGGATGCCGACCGCCCAGAATATTAAAATCTGGATAAATCCACGCAGCAAAGTACCGATGTAAATACCGCCCAGTATACTTCCTTTACTCACCGAACTCGTCAGCAACCGTTCCAGGGTATTGTTCTGCCGCTCTCGTACTATCGACTCGGCGGCGACCGCGGCGGCAAAGAAGACAAACATGACCAGATAGCCGGGAATAACGTAGTCGGCGGGATTACCTGCCTCTATATCGCCAACCCTCTCGGGTTCAGCAAATCCGATAAGTGAGAGATTTCCCCCGGTTCCGTCCTGTCCCGCGCTTATTTCAGCCAGAATCTGCCGGGCGGCCTGGTTGATGCTTTCTTCATCCGGCGGGATGATGCCTCCTTCAACGAGCAGCGCCACACTGGCATTTATCACGATTTGCTCCGCACCAACCTGAGAAGCCAGCGAGTCGGCGATGCTGTCAAGTGCGGCTTTTTCGTATACCGCTCCGGCATCGGCGATTACCATGAGCCGGGTACCCGAACCGGATACGACGCCCCGAGTAAAATCAGCAGGGAAAGCGATAAAGCCCGGCAGTTCACCTTCTTCCACCTTGCGATATGCTTCATCGTAATCCCGTTCCCAGACAATCACCGGGTCTCCGGCCTGTAGCTTTGATTCGTCGGTGGTTTCCATGGTGCCGATTATCTCGTGGCTGAGTCCGCCTTCCGGTTCGAGCGTAGCCAAATGAAAAGTCAATCTTTCGTCTTCAGCCGCGCCCAGATTAAGGAAGTAGAACATCAGGATGAATAAAAAGGGGAAAATGATGAAGAAAAACACCGCAGCGCGGTCTTTGGCGAAGATTTTCAAATCCTTGAGAGCGATAAGCCATATATAATTCAGCTTATTCATATCTTTCTATTTTCCCCCGGGTACAATCTTGAAGAGGAACCTGCTGACCACCAGACCCACCACCATGACGCCAACCAGGATCAACAGGTTGGAACCGGTGTCGGCCAGGGTACCGTTTTCCGCCAGAATCGTATTCAGAGCATCGTTAGCGTAGGAGTTGATGGATATCCGGCTGAGTGCGTAAAACGCCGAATCTTCTGCAATCGGGAAGAAAGTACCGCCGAACATGAAGGAAATTACTGAAAATACCACCGCTATCCAGGCAGCCCCTTCTTCGCTGCGGGCGATGGAGGCGATAACCAGTCCCACCGCGCTGGCCGCCGCCGTGAAAATAACAGCGATAAGCAGCGATTGCAGGAAGGTCAGCGGCGTGAACATCTGGAATACGGCATAGGCGAGTACCAGCAGGATGAGCGTCTGCGTAATACCGCGGGCGATATTTGCCAGGTATTTACCGAAGAACAGTTCGCTGACGCTGAGACGGGTGGAGAGCAGGCGCTCCAGAGTTCCCTTACGCCGCTCCTCAACGATTATCCGGGCGGCAAGTGCCACCGCAAAGAGGACGTACATGGTAACAATCCCGGGCAGAAACTGGGTTTCGAAGTCGGAACTGCCGCCCAGGGTCTCGTCGGTTATTTCCACCAGCGGCCGGGCACGCTCTGCTTCCAGGAATTGCTGCACCGTAGACTCGATCTGTTCCTGGGGAATCGCCGTATCCTGAAGGACTGCCGCAACCTGGGTCCTGACGCCGAATTCCTTGTTCATCTCCCGGGCGACGGCACGAACCATGCTGGCGATAATTTGACCCTCATCGCCGCCGTTACCGCGCTGCTTGAAGAGCAGCTCAGTGGGCTTGCCCGATTCGAGATTCGCCGAGAAATTATCGGGGAGGTAGAGGAAAAGTAAAATATCGGAGTTATCAATCTTTTCGTCAGCCTCGGATAGCGTCAGTAGTTCAACATCTACACCGTCGACGGCTTCCAGATTATCAATCAATATGGTTGAATATATACCGTCATCCTCGTCCACCACGTAGGCGGTACCTTCAAAAAGGGTATCGCCGCTGAAGGCGAAATATATAAGGGCAACGGTAAAAATCGGCAGCAGCAAGCTGAAGGCAAGGTCGCCCTTATCCTTCAGGTAAAGCTTAACTTCGTTCAGGGCTATGTATACTGCTCGCATAATTCCGTGTCTAGTCCCGTAGGCTGCGTCCGGTCAGGTTCAGGAAAACATCTTCCAGAGTAACCTTGTCCGGGTCGCCGATTTGAGCCTTGAGATTACGCGGGGTATCCATGGCGATAATCTTGCCGGCATCCATGATAGCAATCCGACTGCAAAGCCGGTCGGCTTCTTCCATGTAGTGGGTGGTATAGAGAATGGTAATGCCTTTATCCCGCAAGCCTTCGATAGTTTCGTAGATATTGTTCCGCGACTGCGGATCGATGCCGACGGTGGGCTCGTCCATGAAGACCAGCTGCGGGCTGCCCATGAGGGATATCGCCAAGTTGATACGGCGCTTCATACCGCCGGAGAAATTGGCCACTTTACCTTTGGCGCGGTCTTCCAGTCCCATCAGTTTCAGGTGCTCCATAGCCTGGGCACGGGCTTCCTGGGTATTCAATCCGTCCATCCTGCCGAAAAACACCATGTTATCGTAGGCGGAGAGTTCTTCATAGAGCGCCAGGTCCTGGGGGCAAACACCGATAAGAGCCCTGACCGCCGCGGCATCCTGGTGAAGGGAATGACCGCCGATGACTATATCGCCGCTATCTGGGGGAAGAACCGTGGAGAGCATGCGTATCGTGGTGGTCTTGCCGGCGCCGTTGGGCCCCAGCAGTCCGAATATCTCGCCTTTTGCTAGGGAAAACGTCACGCCGTCGACGGCTTTAAAATCATTAAAACTCTTGTGAAGGTCGGTGGCGACCAGATATTCCTCAGCCATAGCCTTTCCCCCGCTTTCTATTGAGATAGTTTTGAGGAGATTTTCGCTATATTATATGGCGACGGGTATCTTTTAGCAAGACATATAGTATTTTATGAATATCTCTTTATATATTTCAAAATATCATGTGTGATTGACGTTGACCGGGCTACGATGTACAATTTTTGCCAGTCAGGATAATATCAATGATTCGTAACGATAGGAGGCTTATATGTCACCGGTACTCAAAGACAAGGTAGCCATCATCACCGGAGCCGGGCGGGGACTGGGCAAGGTTTTCGCGCTGAGGTTCGCCGATGAGGGAGCTAAATTACTCCTCCCCGATATCAGCCCGGAACGCGCCGGAGCCGTCGCCGAGGAGATAAAAGCCAGAGGCGGTGAAGCCTGCGCTGTGAAAACCGATATTTCCGAAGAAGCGGATACCCGGAAAATGGCGGAAGAAGTGATGCGTATTTACGGAAAAGTGGATATTTTACTTAATAACGCCGCCCTATATTATGGAGTCGAGCGACGCCGCTGGGACCAGTGGAAAGTGGAGGACTGGGACAGGATGTTTGAAATCAACGTGCGGGGCACCTACCTCTGCTGCAGGGCAATCGGGCCGCTGATGCAGAAGGCGGGGAAGGGCAAGATAATCAATATCGCCTCGGACGTTTTCAAAGTAGCGGGCGCGGTAGATCTCCTGGCTTACGCGTGCAGCAAGGCGGCGGTCTACGCCATGACCCAGACTTTAGCCCGGGCGCTGGGCCCCGACGGAATCAATGTCAACAGCATCGCCCCGGGATTTACAGCCACCGAAGCCAGCCTGGGGCAGGAAGGCAGTTCAGGATCATTCGATGCTACGGTGGAGATGCAGGCTCTAAAACGCCGCGAAGAACCCGACGACCTGGCGGGAACCGCGGTATTTTTAGCTTCCGATGACTCCGATTTCATCACCGGCCAGTACATCATCGTCAACGGCGGCAGCGTGATGATGTAAAAGTTGGTATTAATCAGCCGTTCACCATGAGCCTGCCGAAGGGTAGTTGGGAATTTTAGCTACGATTTGACAAACGCACCGTGAACGACAATGGATGTTTTAAAAATGAGGTCACCAAGGTATAAAGGCGGATACGCCGGTAAATTACCGGGAATTAAATGATTTATAACCAAAGGGGCTGGTAAAGTTAGGAGGGAAATTGCCTTTACCAGCCCTGGAATCTCCAGGTTATTTGCTTTTTTTACCAGCAGCTGCCAGCGGTGCGATAGCTATCCAGAGGGTTATCGTTATCAGCATCGATTTTACGTAGGTGATCGAGTCTATGCCAAAATCCGGTGCGATGGAACCCCAGAGAAGCATCAGGAAAAAGGAGCTGAGGAAGAAACCCGGTATGGCAGCTAAAATTCTGAAATATCCCATTTATTTACCTCCAAAAAGTATGATTATTCAACGAATACTTTGACTTTTTCACCGTGGCTACTGGAAACATCGACCTCCAGATCGGCCAGGGCAAGTATCAACTCTTCCAGGTCTTCAGGCTTGACATTCCGGACGTCGAAGTTTATACCCTTATCCTTCAGCGCCTCGTTAACCTTATCGGTGGCTTCGCCGGGAATGAGCGATGTCAGTTTGATGCCGGCGCGAATCAGGTTCATCGGCACCCGTACGTTAACGCGGTCGGCGTGTTCCGGATTGGGATTATCCGGATCGGGCGTAACGGTAACCCGGAGATATTTGGCTTTCTTTCCGGAAACCGTCCCTTCCCCGGATGAGGCTTTCGGTCCTGAATCACCGGTATCAAGAGCGTTCAGTAATCTATATGCCTCATCAGTGCTAATTTTCTTTTCGGCAAGCATTTCCAGTATCTTTTTCTGGCTCTCAGTCATGGATTTATCCTCCTTTATTGATTATACGAATGCAATCTGCAGGCATTCACCGGGATTTTGCACGTCAACTTTCAGTCCGCGGGTTGCGCAGAAAACCCGCCAGGCGGCCCAGGGCGCCAGTAACGCTGTCTTACCCCAGCCCTTATGCCAGAACAGTATCACTGCCAGCAGTATCAGCGGCGAGAGTATGATAAACACCACCAGAGCGACGGGTATTATCAGGAATAACGGCAGCCATAGTCCGAAATCGTGTTCCGGGTTCCGGATTTTCAGGCGCATTAATAATGGTGGTCGAATCATTGTTGTAACCTCCTCAAAGCTTCCTCGGGGGAAATATCGCCCCGTTCCAGTTCATCTATAACGTCGTCCTGCCTTGAAGGTGTGACCATTTCAACGAACTTGAACTGCTGGGCGATGCGGTTGATACGGTTCTTCACCGTGGGATAGCTGATGCCGAACATTTCTTCCATGTCCTTGATCGAGCCGTGAGCCCGGACGAAAGCCATGACGAAAATCTGGTCTTCCGCCGAAAGGCCGGCTAGCGGTGGCAGGGAAAAACTGCCTTCTATGGCAATGTCACTGTCCACGAGGCGAACTCGTTCTACCGTGATGGGCTTTCCCTGGGTCATCCTGGTTAATTCATGCCATTCTTTTACCATTTCATTTTCCTCTTCGTGCCGCTTGAGTGTTGAATATTGATTTATTTAAACTGCAAATTAATTATCTTAATGTATTATAAAGACATATATTCATTTTGTCAATACCCTTTTCAATAATTTTTAAAATACTTTTTGAAAATATTAAGATTTTTAAGGTTATCCTTATTTTCTCTTTTAACTTGCCGGCTGTTTTCACTCTTCTATTTGCGGTAGAAGCAACATTGACGCAGTTGCGCAATTACGCTATAATCTCGGCGGAAACAGAGGAAAGCGATGCCAATAATCTGCATTACCAATCAAAAAGGCGGCGTGGGGAAAACAACCACCGCCGCCGCCCTGGCGCAGGGACTCAGCGAGCATAACAAGCGGATTTTACTCATTGACTGGGATCCGCAGGGTAGTTTGACGGTAAATTTCGGTTATAACCCGGATAATCTCGATTTGACCAGCTATGATGTACTGCGGGGCGTCATGTACGATACCGGTAAACCGTCCATCCGGGAAGCCATTCTGCATACCGAATTTCCCGCAATCGACATCGTTCCTTCCAACATCGAGCTATCCCAGTCACAGCTCGACCTGGTGGAGATAGAATCACGGGAACTCATGCTCCAGGAAATGCTCCGACCGGCACGTCAGGAATACGACTATATACTCGTCGATTGTCTGCCCAGCCTGGGTTTGTTGACGATAAACGCCCTGGCCGCCGCCGATAAGGTGCTTATCCCGCTGCAGGCCGACTTCCTGGCGATGAAAGGGCTCGAACTACTGCTGCACACGATTATCGAGGTCAAGGAAAAGCTCAATCACGACCTGGAGATATTGGGCATCCTGTTTACCATGACCAACCCGCGCACGCTGCACAGTCGTGAAGTCATCGACGTTACCAAGCGCGCCTTCGGGAGCATTATCCGGGTTTTCGATGCCACCATACCTACCAGCGTACGATTTAAAGAGGCTCCCGCCGCCGGGATGTCCATCCTCACCTACGCATCGGGCTCCGACGGCGCGGCGGCTTATAGAGAATTCACAGAAGAGGTGCTGAATGAAAAGAGCTAGAATCACCGAGGAACTCGCTTACGGTACCGCTCTGGACCGTCTTACCGGGGGCAGGAAAGCAGTCCCGCCGCCGGAAGCAGCACCGGAACCGCAGCCGGTGCCTAAAACCCCGGAAAAACCCAGGTCATCCATGATAAAGCTTTCCGTGTTCCTCAACCACGAAGAGGATGCCTACCTGGAGACACTGGCTTCCACGGCCAAGTTCAGCGGCGGGAAGAAGCTGAGCAAGACGAAACTGATAGAAGCGATGGTAAGAGCTTTCCGGCAGTCGGGCATAGACGTGCGGGGCGTCAAGGACGACGAGGAGTTATTCAGGAGAGCCAGCGCTCAGTTGAAGTAAGTTATATATCATTAACCGGCAAAGCTCCAGTATAATAATCCTGCGCCGGTTTATGACCTGACCATAGTGAGACATATCTCAGCACCATAATATACGCAGATTTTGATTACAGGGGCTCTGGGAGGGGATAGAACATAGTTCCAGGTGGTTTATTCCGGGGTAAATTCAGAAGTTTTGATGATAACAGCCTATTTTACTATTATCCTGCCCTTATTTTCAGCCGTAACCTCGCCGATTATAACCGCTGCAACGATGCCATTATTATGTAAACTGTCCAGTAACCGCCGCGCCTTCTTTTCCGGCACGGATATCAACAACCCGCCGGATGTCTGCGGGTCATAGAGGAGATCCTGAAGGAATTTTGGAACACTTGAATCGATATCCACCATATCCTTCCGATAATCACGGTTGCGGTTCAGTCCGCCGGGAATCATGCCCGCTTCCGCCAGTTCCTTAAACGCCGGAAAGTACGGCAACGCGGCAGCTTCGATAACCATCCCTACGTCACTGCACTCAATCATCTCACCGGCATGACCGAGTAAGCCGAAACCGGTGATATCGGTACAGGCGTTCACACCGACCTCTACCATCAACTCGGAAGCCGTTCTGTTCAAAGCGGACATCGATTGAGTAATAGCCTCAATAGTTGACGTATCAGCTTTTCCCGCTTTGATGGCGGTACTGATGATTCCCGTACCGAGGGTCTTGGTAAGGATCAGTTTGTCACCATCCCGGGCGGTGCTGTTACGAACCACTTTTTCCGGGTGAATCGTGCCCGTGACCGCCAGGCCGTATTTCAACTCCGGGTCATCCACGGTATGCCCGCCGACCAGTATCACCCCGGCCTCATGCATCTTGTCCAGGCCGCCCCGGAGGACCTCGGTGAGGACGGAAAGCTCCATAGCGCTATTGGGAAAACAGACGATATTTAAAGCCGTCAACGGCTTGCCGCCCATGGCGTACACGTCGCTCAGGGAGTTGGCCGCGGCGATTCCGCCGAACTGGTAGGGATCGTCGACGATCGGCGTGAAGAAATCGACCGTCTGCACGATTGCCAGTTCGTCCGTAAGCTTGTATACGCCGGCATCCTCGGCTCTTTCCATTCCGGCTATCAAATTCTCGTCGGTCTGGAAGGGCAGTCCGGCCAGCGCCTGGGCGAGGTCACCCGGACCTATCTTGCAAGCTCAACCCGAGCCATGAACCGTCTCGGTGAGACGCTTGTTCTCTTTATTAATCATATTAATTCCTCTTGGGGCTATTCTACTACGATAAATAGGCAAGTTCCAGTAAGTAAACTAGAGACAAACCATCTGGCTGGTCATCAAGGAGTTAATGGTCGCCACCATATTGGTCGGCTTGCCGACCGCCAGTCGGTCGGTGAGTTCGAAGAAGTCGAGGCAGGTGCCGCAGGCCAGTATCTCGATGCCGCCAGCTTCCAGCGTTTTCAAGTGCTCCAGCGCCCAGGAACCCTCGCACACCAGGCGCACGCCGGAATTCAAAAACAGTATCCGCGCCGGCTTTTCTTCACTCTCTTCGAGCAGGCGTAAAAAGTTGGACATGAGGTTCATCCCAAGCTCGTCGTCACCCCGGCCCAATACCTCGGATTGTATTAATATCACTTTAGGTTCCATAGTATAACTCCTTCGAAAAGACTCGGGAATATTGTTCCTTGATGAATTAACTCCAATAATCTAAAATAATTCCAGGAGAGTATAACATAAGATTTTTCTGTACGCAACATAAATATTATTTATAGGATTAGTTAATTGAACCTGGAGCAATTAATAACTTTTATGGAAGTAGTCAGGCTGGGCAGCTTTTCGGAGGTCGCCAGGAAGCTGACGATAACCCAGCCGGCCGTATCGTTCCAGATACAGAAGCTGGAACAGGAACTTGGCATAAGACTAATCGACCGCTCTCAGAGAAATATCGCCCTGACCGCCGCCGGAAAGCGACTTCTCCGCTTTGCGGAACAAATCGAAAGCGAACGCAAACAGCTTCAGTACGACCTAGAACAGATACGGGAGGTCGTAACGGGGGAACTCCTGGTAGCAGCCAGCACAATCCCCGGCGAGTTTCTTCTCCCCCACTGGCTGGCTTCGTTCAAACGACTCCACCCGACCGTCAAGGTCCAGGTAGACGTTTCGGATTCCCTGGCGGTCATCGACGGCACACGTGAAAACCGGTACGAGGTGGGCTTCTGCGGCATTGCCCCGGAAGGCCATGAGTTAACCGTGTTCAAAGTAGCTGAAGACAGTATCGTCCTCATTGTACCTCCCGGGCATCCGCTGGCACAGCGAACCGAGATTATGCCGGCGGAACTGGAGAACCAGCCGGTTATCTTCCGCGAGGAAACATCCGGCACACAGCGTAACCTGGAGGAGCATTTATCGGGTATCGGCTTTGAGGCTCGGAAACTTACGCCCAATCTGGTCCTGGGGACGACCCAGGCGGTAATCGCTGCGGTGGAAGACGGCGCCGGAATAGCTTTCGTTTCCAATCTGGCAATCAAGAAGAGTCTGACGCTGGGACTGGTAAAGCAGGTTAACGTGACCGGACTGAACCTGAGACGCGATTTTTACTGCGTATACCGCGCGGAGAGAATTGTATCCCGCTTACTGGAAGAGTTCATTAATTTCATCAAATACGAGGTTTTATCAGGTGGCAAAGACGATTCCGGAAACTGAATCCGCTATCGAATCCCTGGAAACCGGTATCAACGGTTACCGGGCGCATTATCTGAAATCGGGCACGGGACCGCCGGTCCTGTTACTGCACGGCGGCGCCAGCGATTCCCGGGACTGGCTGGAGACGATGAAGTCCCTCTCGGACAGCTTCACTCTTTATGCGCCGGACTTATTAGGGTTCGGGCGTAACGAGAGGAACCGCGAAGGTTATTACCTTTCCGAGTTCGGAGATTTTATCCGGGGATTCATGGATGCTATCGGCCTGGAAGATTCTTTCCTGGTGGGTCATTCATTCGGCGGCAGGCTCGTTCTGGAGATAGCTCTTGCTCATCCCGAAAGAGTAAAGAAGCTGGTACTGGCGGACGCAGCCGGTCTGGGTAAAGTATCACGGTTCGGCACCGCTATCCTGACGGGATTCTGGATAATCCGAAAGCTGTTTCGTATTCGCCAACCCTACCCCAACTTCCTGGCAAGCGAGGGAGACGATCCTGACTGGGCGTGCGTAGAGAAACTTCCGGAATTGAAGGTCCCCACGCTGTTAATCTGGAAACGCCACGACCTTTACATACCGTTGTCTGTTGCTCGACAGGCGGCTGAAATGATACCCGATGCGCGCCTGACGGTGATACCGGGATTCGGTCATGCCCCGCACGGGCGCACGGTTAACGAATTCAATAAACACCTGCGGGAGTTTTTGGAGGGATAACCGAGAACACGTTGAAACGGTTAACGGTATCAGGCAGTAAGTACGATTATCTCGGTGCTGATCGGTAGGTTTGACTTGGACACATTCAGCCTGGGGCGCGGCTCTACCTGTCCCCTTCCCATCTCTTTGAGAAAGACATCAACAGTATCGAGGTCGCGCTTGATTGCCGGCGTTTTATAGTGCATCGGTATAACGATATTGGGCTCGATCTGCCGTATGACCTCGGCGGAAATAGCGGCGCTAATCGTCGAACCCCCGCCCACCGGCAGCAGCAGCATATCGATATTACCCATCTCTTCCAGTTGCTCGGAAGTGGGAACATGCCCGAGGTCTCCCAGATGACAGACCGATATGCCATCGATTTCCATCACGTAAGCCGTGTTCTTCCCCCGAACCTGTCCCCGCTGGGTATCATGGAAGGTGGCAACCCCGATAATTAATACACCGCTGATTTCGTACTCCCCGGGACCGTTGACCACGTGGTACTCGCCACCGATACCCTCCACGTAGGAGTGAGAGGGGTGCTGATGGCTGACCGTAACGATATCGGCAGTCTGCTTCCCCAGCGTATAGCCTAAATCCGGGGGAAAGGGATCGGTGATAATAACGGCCTGACTGCCTTTGATCCGGAAGCAAGAATGACCTAACCAGGTAATATCCACACTATTAATTTAACATAGCCGTGATAGACGGTCAAGAAAGCGTGAAAAATGATATAAATACCCTTGACAAAGCCTACCGTAAAATGCTAAATTATTAATTAGCAGTCTAAGGGGGAGACTGCTAACGGAGTGTAAAATGCTGACTGAAAGAAGCGGAAAAATCCTGAACACCATCATCAGGGAATATATCGTCCGGGCCGCACCGGTGCCTTCGCAGGTAATCGCGAAGCACTCCGGGCTCGACGTTAGCCCGGCAACAATCCGCAACGAGATGGCGCAGCTTGAGCAGGAGGGGTATCTTATCCGTCCGCATACGTCGGCCGGTTGCGTACCATCGGACAAAGGCTACCGGCACTACGTAGAGTCCATCTATACCCTGACCCTGCCGCGGGAAGAGCAGCGTTTAATAAGTCACACCTTCCACCAGGCGGAGAGGGAAATCGAAGCGTGGTTGAGCCTTTCGGCGACACTCCTGGCACGGCTGGCACAGAACGTGGCCGTGGTCAGCCTCCCCAAATCGACGGACGGCAAGCTGAAACACCTGGAACTGCTCTCGCTGCAGGAATCGATGGCGCTGGCGGTTATCGTGTTACACGGAGCTAAAGTCAGGCAGAAGCTGATTGCCTTCGGCGATAACGTCAGCCAATCGACGCTGACCGTTACCAGTGAAAAGCTGAACACAGCTTACGCCGACCTTACGGCGCGGCAGATATCGAAGAAAGAAATTGAGTTATCCGAGCTTGAGAAAGAAATAACCGACCACCTGGTGAGTATCATGCGAGCCGAAGACCAGCAGGACTACGGCGATCCCTACCTGGATGGCTGGCATTTCATGTTCAACCAGCCGGAATTTTCCCACAGCGACCAGGTCAGCGCCCTTATGGAACTGACAGAACAGCGCAGCCTGCTGAAAGTATTACTCCCGGCTGAACTTAGTCGTGAAGGCGTCCACGTCATCATCGGCAAAGAAAATAAGGACAAAGCCATACAGAATTGCAGCGTCGTCCTGTGCCGGTACGGACTCCCGGAAGAAGCTACCGGTACCATCGGAGTGGTGGGACCGACTCGGATGCAGTATTCACGCACGATTCCCACCGTGCACTACCTTTCCTCGGTGTTGAGTCAGCTGGTAGCCAGCCTGTACGGCAGGGATATCAGCCCGGAAGAACAAGACAGCTAAAGCGGATACCGAACTATGATACCAAAAGATCCACAGGAAAATGAGAATATCGAACCCGAGAACGAATCGGAAGAAATAGGCGGCTCCGGCAACCTCGAAGAGCAACTTGAGGCGGAGAAGCAGAAAGCCGCCGAATACCTGGCAAGCTGGCAACGGGCTCAGGCCGACTTTATCAACTATAAACGCCGGGTCGAGCAGGAGCGGAGCGAGTTCAACAGCTACGCCAATACCAGCCTGATTCTCAACATATTGCCGGTCCTCGACGACCTGGAAAGGGCTATCGAAGCGATGCCGGACAAGATAGCCGGGAGCGAATGGGGAGAAGGAATCAAGCTGGTTGAACAAAAATTCAAGACCATTCTACAGGGACAGGGCGTGATACCCATGATATCGGTGGGTGAGGTCTTCGACCCTAATATTCACGAAGCCCTCCGGCAGGATAAAGGCGAAGAGGGCATTATTTTAGACGAATTCCAGCGCGGCTACATGATGGGCGAGAGAGTGATACGCCCGGCTAAGGTAGTCGTCGGCAATGGAGAAGAGGAAGCAAAGGAGGAAAACTAACATGGCAAAAGTAATCGGAATAGACCTGGGAACAACCAACTCGGCGGTAGCCGTCATGGAAGCTGGCGAACCGGTAATAATTCCCAATGCCGAGGGCGGGCGCACCACGCCGTCGATAGTAGCGGTTAACAAAGCCGGCGAACGCCTGGTAGGGCAGGTCGCCAAGCGGCAGGCCGTGACCAATCCCGATAACACGATTTTCAGTATTAAGCGGTTGATGGGACGTAAATACGATGAACCCAGCGCCGAAATCGATAGAAAACTACTCCCCTACCAGATAACCAAGGCAGCCAACGGCGACGCCAACGTAAAAATGGGGGACAAGGAATACAGTCCGCCGGAGATTTCGGCGATGATTCTGCAGAAACTCAAGATGGACGCCGAGGCTTATCTCGGCGAGAAGGTCTCCGAAGCTGTCATAACCGTACCGGCGTATTTTAACGACAGCCAGCGCCAGGCGACCAAGGATGCCGGCAAGATTGCCGGTCTGGAAGTATTACGCATCGTCAACGAGCCCACGGCAGCCTCGCTGGCTTACGGACTGGATAAAAAGAACGACGAGACCATCGCCGTATACGATCTCGGCGGCGGCACTTTCGATATTTCCATCCTGGAACTCGGCGAAGGTACCTTTAAAGTAGAGTCGACCAACGGCGATACGCACCTGGGCGGCGACGACTTCGATCAGCGCATTATTGAATGGCTCTGCGAGGAGTTCAAGAAGGACCAGGGAATCGACCTCAGCCAGGACAAGATGGCTTTACAGCGACTCAAGGAAGCCGCCGAGAAAGCCAAGACGGAGCTTTCCACCGTCCAGCAGACCGAGGTCAATCTGCCGTTCGTGACGGCCGACGCCAGCGGCCCCAAGCACCTGAATATCACGCTGTCACGCTCCAAGCTGGAGCAGCTGGTAATGGACCTGGTAGATAAGACGATAGAACCGTGCAAACAGGCCCTTACCGACGCTGAGAAAACAGCCGCCCAGATTGACGAAGTAATCCTGGTAGGCGGCCAGACACGCATGCCGCTGGTACAGAAGAAAGTACAGGAATACTTCGGGAAGGAGCCCCACAAGGGCGTCAATCCCGACGAAGTGGTCGCTATCGGCGCCGCCATCCAGGCCGGCGTACTCAAGGGTGATGTCAAGGACGTACTGCTGCTCGATGTTACCCCGCTGACGCTGGGCATCGAGACACTCGGCGGCGTGGCCACCCCGCTTATCCCGCGTAATACCACCATTCCTACCGCCAAGAGCCAGATATTCTCGACGGCGGCGGACAACCAGCCGAGCGTGGAAATCCACGTGCTCCAGGGCGAGCGTCCCATGGCGGCCGACAACCGCACCCTCGGCAGGTTCATGCTCGACGGTATTCTGCCCGCGCCGCGGGGCATGCCCCAAATTGAAGTCACCTTCGATATCGACGCCAACGGCATATTGAACGTCAGGGCCCAGGACAAGGGCACCGGCAAGGAGCAGAAAATAACCATCACGGCCTCCAGCGGACTTTCCAAGGAAGAAGTTGATAAGATGCAGAAAGAGGCGGAAGTGCACGCTTCCGAGGATACCAAGCGCCGCGAGGAAATTGAAGCCAAGAACATGGGCGACTCGCTGGCTTACCAGGCTGAGAAGCTCTTACGCGATAATAAAGACAAAGTACCGGTGGACCTGAACACCGAAGCCGAGGAGAAAATAACAGCGTTGAAGAACACTTTAAACGGTGACGATACCGACGCCATCAAGAAAGCCACCGAAGAGCTCAACGAGACGATGCAGAAGATAGGCCAGGCGGTCTACCAGGCACAGCAGCCACCGCCGGGCGGAGAAGCACCCCCTCCACCACCCGAAGGCGGAGAGGAACCCAAGAGCGACGATGACGAAGGCACCGTAGAGGGTGAATTCAGGGAAGTGTAGCATCTGCGCACTTGCGCAATTACGTATATACTAAAGAGGGGGCGAAATGCCCCCTCATCCTTTAGGAATCAGAAACAATAATAATACCTGTGCCTTCACAAATTTCACATATTAGTTTCCCACTGCCCCCGCAATCATCGCACTCTTCAGAGTATGGTCCAAACATAACGGCGAAAGGTCGTGGAGGTAATTTCACTTTACCTTTGCCATCACAACGTTTACAGATGTAATACCCATGACCATTACAACTCAAGCACCTTTCTTGATGAGCCATTATGATCCACCTCCAACCTTACATAAACATATCAACAATTTAGTCTCTTATTCGAAAATTGTCAATTTACCAATTTACCCCACCCCTACTTTATATATCTATTCCCACCCAGCGTTCTAGGGAGTAGCCTGCGTAGAGGGGCTGGCGCATCTCTAAAAAACACTTCCCCCTCTCCTGCGGAACGCCTCGTCAGGAGAGGGGGAAACATGGGGTATACCGGTCACGCCGGGGATAAGAAGCAGTTCTTTACCGGTCTTACAGGCGGCAGTATCGAATTACTTCTTGTATTCCTTACCCGTAACGGGATTGGGATAATGAAACGGTGCCTGGAAACCGGACGGGTAGAAAGTATCGTCGGAGGGGCCGTCCGGACTTAAAGAGCTGAAGTCCGGCTCCATCTGGAGATCGATCCGTTTTTCAGGATCCACCCAGCTCAGCGTGTAAGGAGCGTGGAAGAACATGTACCAGTAGAACTTCAAAAACTTCCACACGCCGTCCTCTTTGATATATTCGTTTTCATAAACGCCGTCCATCCATCCCGGGGCGATGCCGCCTCCCGGAACGTCCATAGCGTTGGCCCCGAACCCATACCACCTTCCCCAGGCCCGTTTGCCATCGGGAGCAACATCGATGATGGGGGAAAGCTGCATCACCTGGTGTAGGAATGTCGGAGGATGTTTTACCGTACTGGGATCGATATCTTCTTTGCCGTGGAGGAAGAATCTTCTGACACTCTTCCATCCACGGAACTCGCCTGCATGCACTTTTACCACCACCTCGGGGCTCTGGGAAAACAGGCTCAGTATATCCTCGACGCACCAGTGCTCCAGATAATATCCGTAGGCCCTCTGGAGTTTCTTTATCGCCTCAATATCATCGACCTTTTGCAGCCTGTCTTCAAGATACTTAACCCTTGCTTCCAATTTTTCAACGTCCATAGTATACTCCTTCAATAAAAGTTTCTTTATATTAGCAATTCCCCGCGGTAATTATCAATTATGCTCCTTCCCGACGCAGCCAACAACTTCCTCATTTGCGCAATTACGCAAGAGTTCGATAGATTTTATAAATACCCTGCCCTATAATCTTAATTCCAGTCTCGGCTGGAGTAGATGCTCCGCCAGATTGGTTTCCCGCATGTATTCGACCAAAAGCTGGTGTAACTCGTGTGCCTTGTCCGGCTGCTCCTTGATCAGGTTCTTCTCCTGCCTAGGGTCGGACTTCAAGTTATAAAGCTCGGACATGCCCGGCTCGGTGTTATAGAGCAGCGTCCATTCGTCGGTGGTCACAGTAGCGGTAGAGTCCTTCTCCGTCATGCGGTTGACGCCATCTACCGATTTCATCCATTCGCCGGCATTAATGAACGGATGCGCGC